>CAIXHF010000033.1 GCA_903919185.1 uncultured Opitutia bacterium
ACCATCTTGGCGTTACCGCGGGCCTGGATGTCGGCTTCCTTGAACTCAGGGTTCTTGCGGAGCTCGGCGACCTGCTCGTCGGAGACGGGGGTCATGAGCTGGATGGCCGTGTTCTGGATGAAGTGCGGGCGGATAGCGACGGAGTCGACCTTGAAGCCGTACACTTTGGCGAAGATGTCGTCCTTCTGGTTGAAGTCGGCGAGTTCACCGTCACGGAGCTTGGAGATGGCGTCCTTCTCACCGGTGGTGAGGGAGGTCTGGATGCGCTGGTTGAGCTCGAGGATGCGACGAGCCTGAGCCGTCATCAAGTTGAGGTCGTTGTTGAAGCGAGCCAGCGTGTCGGGGCTGCTGATCGTCACGAACTTAAGGAAGACCTTATTGTCGTGCTGGAGCAGGTTGTTGTCGACGCGAGGCGCCGGGGTTTCGGTAGCGGTGGTCATGGTGTGATTAGTTTTGGGGTAGGGGTAGGGGCAGAGTGGAATTACTTGGCTTTTTCTTCGGTCTTCGGGGCGTCAGCCTTCTTTTCTTCCGGCTTAGCGTTGGCCTTTTCGAGCTGGGCCTTTTCGGCTTCGGTGATCTGGACGAAGAGCTTGGCTTCAGCCGGGATGGTACCGTTTTCGGAAGGGTAGTCGAAGCCGCGGGACTTCTTGAATTCTTCGGAGAGCTTGTTGACGCGCTCTTGGGTGGCCTTGACGGCTTCTTCGGCCTTCTTCTTATCTTCGTCGGTCTTCAGCTTAGGCTGGAGGTCAACGAGCTGCTGGAGCTGAGTCTTCGTCTCAGCAATCTGCTTGAGGAGGACGGAGAAGGTTTCGACTTCGACGGCACCAGCGATGGTGTCGCGGACGAGGAACTTCTTGTCTTCGACGGAGAGGACGGACTCGGGCTTGAAATCCTTAGCGGCGGAAACCTTGGTGAACTCGTCGTTAGAGAGAGGGGTCAGGAAGAGGATCTTCGTAGGGACGAGCTGGTAAGGGCGGAGGATGCTGAAGCCGCCGTAGAGCTTACCCATGGCTTCGTTATCGGCCTGGAGTTTGGCCTGCTTGGCGGCGATCTCGTGGCTACGGGCTTCGCGTTCAGGGGTGGTCAGAGCGTTTTCCAGGAAGAGCTGGGAGCGCTTAAACTCCTCGACCTGCTGGGAGAGGATGCGGATGCGCTGCTGGAAGTTGACGAACTCCTGTGGGGAGGTGGCGGTCCACACTTGGGCGAAGAACTTTTGCTCGGCCTTAGGGTCCGTGGCCGGAGCAACGGCCGGAGCCTTACCGACTTCGAGCGTCGGCTTCAGGTCAGCAGTGGTCTTGGCATCCTGAGCGTTCAAAGTGAGCGCCAAAGCGGCAATGAGGAAGGGAAACGGCTTCATAGTTTTGGGGAGAGAAGTTCAAACCTAAGGATTTAGGCCCCCTCTGCCACAAAAAAACCCCACTGTGAATTACTTGTGAATAGCTAAAGCCCGGTCGAAAATAGCAGGTAAGTCTAAGGAATCGGCCTGCTTTTGAAACGCCTCGTCCGCTAAAACCGCCCGAACCTTAGGGTCGTCGAGAAATCCACTTAAGTCCTTGTTATTCAGCAACTCACGAACTTTCTTATCTTCCCAGGCTTGGTAAAAGGATGGGTGGGTGGCTAGGCCCCGCATTTCCGGCATGGCCATCAGGCGCTTACGGGCCTCAGGGTCGCCCATTAACAGCCGGGTCTGGATAATCAGGCGTTTCTGCCGGTCGGGCAGGGGGGTCCAGTCCTTAAGCCAATGGGTTAGTGGGGTTTCGGCGATTTGATTCCGGGCCCGTATACACAGGTGGGTTTGAGCCGCTTGGGGCCCACCGATGAGTTCTTGGAGTGAGGCGACGGTGGCCAACGCTAAAACCAAGAGGCTAAAATAGAGTAGGCCCGTCCAGCAGCCGACCATCGCCCCGAGTACGGGGCTTTCGGCTTCATCTACCCCTGCGGGGCGCTTCCCCATCCACCAAGCCAGACCATAGACCAATAGCCCAGTCAGGCAGGTGACTCCGAGGACGCCGGCGGCACCGCGCATGAGCCAAGGAAAGGAAGTGCCGTGGAGTAAGGTGTGCCCGAGCTCCGGCCCAAAGGCCCAACCGAAAGCGAGGCCCGCCGTGAGGGCGATGGGTCCAGCCAATTGCCGGAGTGGTCCGCGCTTGTACCCCCGCCAAGCCCCGCGAGCCATGAGCAGGGCCAGCACCACGCCGGCCAGCCAGAACATCCACGAAGACTCAGGGGGAGGCGTCGGCATCGTTAGCTTTCGCCGAGGACCTTCCGGATTGAGCCTTCGCGCGCCTCAATGCTTTCAGCCAACTTGAACTGCACGAGCGCGCGGCGTAAGTTATGGCCAGGGTAGCGGACCTTGAAATACACATCGCCCGCGACATGGTCCGCCAAGAAGCGAATCCCGAGTTCGAGGGGGATGAGGTGAATGCAGTCGTACAGGTATTTCAACTCCGCCGGGCTTAGGAAGTCCTTGGCATGCGAGCGATAGCCGCGGTAGATCGCGGTAAAGAGGTCGAGGTCGAAGATGACACTCGCGAGGTCAGGTGCGTCTTCGCCGGCGGGATTACAGGCCGAGCGCGTCGCATCGCCGATGTCGTAATGGACGAGGCCTGGCTGCACGGTATCGAGGTCCACGATGCACGTGCCGCGCCCCGTCGCCGTATCGATCATGATGTTACCGACCTTGGGGTCGCCGTGCGTGGTGCGGAGTTTTAATTCCCCTGATTTTAAAGCGTTTTCCAACACGCTGCAGCGACCGCGGCGATCTTCGACGAACCGCAGCGCCCGTTTAGCTTCCGGTGAAGTCTGGACGCGTTCTTGGCCTTCGGGCGTGGCTAAGGCCGTATCGAGTTTGGCCAGGTAGCCAGGCGTCACGTGGAAGCCGGGCAGGGCGTACCGAAGTCGATCGCAGGGCAGGTCGCTGACCATGCGATGGAAGTGGCCCAAGACATAACCGGCTTCGAAGGCGTGCTCTGGATTTTGCACTTTCTCGAAGGCCGTGGCGCTAGCGATTTGCGAGATGGCTCGCCAGATATCGCCGTTCGCGTCGGTGACCCAATCTTCGCCGCCCTTGGTCTGGATGATTTTCGGGAGCTGCCAGATGCGGTCCGCCCCGTCGGATTCGGCCTCCAGCTTGGCGTGGCAGTGATCCGTGAGGACGCGCATGTTTTGCATGATCGCCTCGGGGTCAGGGAAGACGGCCTTGCGGACGCGTTGGACGATGAAGCGCTGCTCCGAAAAGGTCGTCCGGAAGATGGCCAAATAGGTGTCGTTGACGTTGCCCGAGCCGTAGGGCTCGACCGTGACGAGCCTTCCCTGGACGTCGAATTGGCGGGCGATAAGGGCGGCACGCATAGGTTGCAGGGGCAATTTGCCCTGTTTTTCCGGAGAGGCGAGGGCATTCCGGTCACGCCAAGGCTTGATTTTCTGTTCGGCCTCCCCATGTTGAACAGTCCTCTGCGACGCCACCTTAGCTCAGCTGGTAGAGCATCTCATTCGTAATGAGAATGTCGCCGGTTCAAATCCGGCAGGTGGCTCCAGCGCAGGGGTTAATTTTCCAGTCCGTTTGCTAAGGCGGGCTTTCCCGCCACCCTCTACCACATGAGCAGCCGCTCCGACCAGCCCGCCCGAAGCCGCGATTTATCGCGCCGCTACGACCGGAACTTTAAGGTGGATGATGCCTATCGGGCGACGTTGCCCGATATGCAGAATAAGGACGCGTCTTTAATTCAAGGCGCCAACGTGCCGATCCAGCATGTGGGCATCTCGGGTTTCCGTCTGCCAATGCTCGTCATCTCCCGCGATGGTAAGCCGGTGCCGCTCGAATGCACGGTCACGGGGTCGGTCTCCCTCTCGGCCGACCGCAAGGGGATAAACATGTCGCGCATCATGCGCACGTTCTATGAGTTTAAGGACCGCGTCCTGTCCCATGAACTGCTCGAAGAGGTGCTGATTCGCTACAAGAAAGACCTCGAGTGCAGCCGCGCGCGCATCCTCGTTGAGTTCCGCTACCCGATTGTCCAGAAGTCGCTGCGCTCCGGCCTGGAAGGATGGCAGTATTACAAGGCGACCCTTGAAGGCACCATCGACGACCTCGACCGGCTCCGCCGCTACGTCCATTTCGACTTCGTCTATTCGTCCGCCTGCCCTTGCTCCGCTGAGTTGACCGAGCACGCCCGCGAAGAGCGCGACACCTACGGGATTCCACATTCCCAGCGCTCCAAGGCGCGCGTCATCGCCGAGGTCTCCCCGGGTAAAGCCCTCTTCGTGGAAGACATGAAGGACCTCTGTCTGGCCAGCCTGCACACCGAGACCCAGGTCATGGTGAAGCGCGAAGACGAGCAGGCCTTCGCCGAGCTCAACGGGGCTTATTCTAAATTTGTCGAAGACGCCGCCCGCCTCGTCTTCGAGCAATTCGATCACGATGCGCGCGTGCGCGACTTCGTCATCGCCTGCTCGCACCTGGAGTCCCTCCATTCCCATGACGCCGTTTCGGTGATCAATAAGGGCATGCCGAGCGGTCTCTCGGCCGATTTCAGCCAGTTCAGAGACTTGGTCTGCTAGTTCTTTGGCGGCTTGCTCCTTCGTCGGCGGCCGCCTAGGTTCGTCTTTACGAGGGGGTAGCTCAGCTGGATTCAGAGCAGCAGCCTTCTAAGCCGCCGGTCGCGGGTTCGAGTCCCGCCCCCCTCGCCACTTTCCCCGCCCCATGTCCTCCCAGTCCTACCACCTCGCCGACCGCGGCCAGAGTCTAGGCACGTTGGATTCCCAAGCAGTCCTCGCTGGCTTAGCCACCGGGCGCTTGTCGCCCGACACCCTTTCCTGGCAGGAAGGGGAAGCGGGTTGGGTAGCGCTACGTCAGCGGCCCGAGTTCGCCAGTGGCGTGAGCGCCGTGGCTTCGCTCGAACCGCCGCCGCCCGCACTGCCGTGGGAAGCGCAGGTCACGCGCTGGAGTTCCCGTCCGCAGTTCGCCACCCTGTGGGCCACGCTCAAGGCGGTCCTCTTTCGCCCGCAAGCCACCTTCACCGCCGCGGTTTCGTCGGACAGTTTACGGGCCCCCATCCAGTGGCTGTTGTGGGCCAGCGTCGTCGCGGTGCTGGTTGGGTTTCCGCTCTGGAGTGTGCTGTTGAGCTTACGGCCAGCGTTGCTCGGCAAGTTTGGTATGCCGGAAACAGCGGCCCCCGCGATTTTCAACCTCACCTATTTTTTCCGAGCCTTGGCACTCTATCCGCTGGCGGCCTTCATGGGCACATTCGTCATCGCATTCAGCGTACATGGGTTACTGCGGCTGTTCGGTGGTGGCCAAGCTGGTTGGCGGCGGACCTTCCGTACCTTGGCTTACGTCTTGGGCGCGATGTGCTTGGTCTTGGCGCTTCCGCTGATGGCCTGTGCCGTCCCGGTCTGGGGTTTTATCCTGGCCCTCTTGGCGCTGGGCTTCGCCCACCAAGAGCCAGCCTGGCGTGGGTTTCTCGCGGTGGGCCTCGTGGCCAGCGTCGGCTGCTGCTCGGGTCTAATCGCCTCGGCCTGGTCTGTTGCCCGCCTCTTCCGCTAAGTCACCTGCGGGCTTGCAGGGCTCCGTCGCCTTGCCAGATATATTCTTATGCAAATCCACGTCGCCCGCCCGCCCAATCAGCTCGGAGTCTTTAGCCAGGAGGAAGTCACCGCTGGCCTGCAGTCGGGCCGCTTCCTGCCGACCGACCAAGCTTGGCGCGATGGGATGTCCGCCTGGACACCGTTGAATCAGTGGGCTGAGTTCGCCGGTCACGGTGTGCCCGCCGTTCCTGCATCGTCCGTCTCTCAGGGCTCACCTGCTGACGCCCTAGCTCCAGCCGGTCCCACACAGCTGCCTTGGGAGCAGGGTCGTTCGTTGGCGTCTGCATGGCAGTCGGTGGTGGCGATGGTGACGCGTCCGGCCGAGGTCCTCGGGAACGCACGTTTAGAAATTGGCCCCACGCTCACGTTGGGCTGGTTAATTTTGTTGGTGAGTTCGGTCACCGCGGTCATCGGCGGCGTCGTCTATGCAGATCAACTGGCTGCGGTGATGGTCAAGGCGGGCTCTGACATTCTCAAATCTGCCAACCAGCTTCCTGAGCCGGCCGGGGAGCTCATGCGCACTCTGGGCAACTACTTCGCCAAGACCGAGCCGAAGAACTTCGGCTTAGTTCTTTTGCAGGCGGTGATGATGGTGATGTTCACGCCTTTCATCCATTTTTTCTATGGCTTGCTGCAATGGTTTGCTTTGCGCCTCTTAGGCCTCTTCGGCGTCAAGGCATGTAAGGGACTTCCGTTAGGCCGTACGGTTATCGCCACAATGCTGGGCGCCTGCTTAGGTTCGCTGGTCTTTATACTGACGCCGCTGCTGCCACCAGGCTTACTCCAGAATGCAGTCCTATACCTCTGTTTCATCCCCCTCATGATCGTCCACTTCCGCGTTGTCGGTGCCGCCCTGAAGGTCAACCCTTGGGTCGTCTTCGGATCCGCCGCACTGAGCTATCTCCTCTTCGTCTGCTGCTGTGGTTGCGGCCTAGCGGCGATGGTGGGTGCGATGATGGCGGGCTGATGCTAAGGCGTGGACGGAGGCTTGCCGTATCCCCGTCGCCCGTCTAAGCGTGGG
>CAIXHF010000034.1 GCA_903919185.1 uncultured Opitutia bacterium
CAGTCGTAGCCGTCGTCGCTATTAAACCAAGCCCGACAGCCGCGAAAGATATTGTTCGTTGAGCCTTTGGAGGGGTGGCCGCCGAAGCCGTCGACATTGCCGCCCCGTGCATCTTCGGACGTGTAGTCGTAGTTATTGTAAGCGTCGCAATTCAGGAAGAGGTTGTCGGATCCATTGAGCGCGTAGATGCCGATGGCCTGACTGTCGTGGAGGCTGAGGCGTTCGATGATGTTATGGCTACCGTGGTTCTCGAGGTTGCACGATTGCCCATGGCCTTTGAAGTTCACCTGGGTGCCCGTCACCTCAAAGCCACGGAAGTGTAACCAGGAGCCCATTACCTGGAAGGCATTGATGCGGATGTTTGCAGGTTTCACTTCGGAGCAATCGAACAGGGGCTTCTCGTCCTGGTAGGCCCAGTAGCGGATGGGTTGGCCGGCTTTGCCGCTTTTGCTGAAATAATAAATATACGTCCAGATGCGCTGGGTTCGCGCAATCTTCTCGGGCTTCGCCTTATAGGTGCCACCGCGGATCCAGACCGTATCGCCGGGTTCGGCGAGGTCTTGGGCCTTCATCAGTGAAGCCAAGGGCTTGTCGATCGTCCCCGCCTGTTCGTCCGACCCATTCGGCGCCACAAACAGTTCCTTGGCGTCCATGGCAGTGCCGACGCACAGCCCGAAGGCTAAGGAAAAGAGGGCGCATAGACGCATCGGCCTACAAAAGACCCAACCCTACGAAGGGCAAGCCTCCCTCGTGGCTTCGGTTACTTCTTCGCCTGCATCAGCGCAATGAGCTGATGGGCGCAGGCTTGGGCGAAGGCCGGGCTGTTGATCTCCTCGGCGAATTCGCGGACTGGCACGCGGGCGTGCTGCTTCAGGGCGGCGAATAGGGCTTGGTCAGCGGCGGCGTCGTGGAAGGGCTTACCTTCGGCGCTAATGACGCTGATGGCCTTGGTCGGGAGCATGATGACCGCACCCGCGGTATAGGCGTTGGTCTTCTCTGCGACGATGCGTCCGAGTTCGGTGCACTCCGCGGCGGTCGTGCGCATGAGCGTGACCTGCGGGTTGTGGATGTAGAAATTACGGCTGGAGAACTTAGCGGGAATCGATGTCTGCTCACCAAAGTTGACCATGTCGAGACAGCCAGGTCCGACGACGACAGGTACCGAGGCCTTGGCCGCGGCGTCCATGCGTTCTGGGCCTGCGTTCAGGACGCCACCGACGAGTTCATCGGCCCACTCGGTCGTGGTGAGGTCGAGCACGCCCGAGACGATGCCGCTCTCAATGACGGATTCCATGATGCGCCCACCGGCACCGGTGGCGGCGAAGACGAGGACTTCGTAGCCCGCGGCTTCGAGGACTTTCTTAGCTTCGGTGACGCAGGCCGTGGTATTACCAAACATGCTCGCGACGACGAGCGGACGGGCGGAGTCGATGACTGGTTCGGACTCGACCATCCCGCAGATGGCGCCGGCGGCGCGGGTGAAGATGACGCGGGAGAGGCGGTTAAGGCCGGCGACATCGGCGATGCTAGGCATCATGGTGATGTCCTTGGTGCCGAGGTAAGGGGCGACGTTACCGGCGGCCAGCGTCGAGACCATGAGCTTCGGGAAGCCCAAAGGGAGGGCGCGCATCGCGGCCGTGCCGATGGCCGTGCCTCCGCCACCGCCGAGGGAGATGATGCCGTGGATCCGTCCTTCGGCCGCGAGCTTGGCGACTAGCGCCGGGGCGGCCTTAGTCATGGCGACCACGCATTCCCCGCGGTCCTTGCGAGCGAGCAGGGCGGCCAGGTCGATGCCAGTGGCGGCAGCCACCTGCTCGCGGGTGATGTCCGGCTGCACCGTCGCGGGACCGCCTGTGCCGACGTCAATCAGCAGAGGCTTGTGCCCGCGGGCGGCGATGAGCCCGGCGACAAAAGCATGTTCCTCACCCTTGGAATCGAGGGTGCCGAGTACTGCGATTGTGGCCATGGCGGAGGGCTTAGAAGTGCTTACGCTTTACCGGGATCTGCTTGAAGCGCTGGGTGAGGTCCGTGAGGGACTGCTCGACGGCCATGCGTTCCAAACTCGAGGCTCCAACGAACCCGTCGGTGTCGGTGTGCTCATTGATGAAGGCGGCGTCTTCGGGCGTGTTGATTGGGCCGCCGTGGCTGAGGAAGATGAGGTCCTTGCGGACGGACTTGGCGGCATCGATGATGCCCTGGGTGATCTTAGCGGCTTCCGGCAGGCTCATCGTGGCGTTGGTCACGCCGATGGAACCACCGACCGTGGTACCCACGTGGGCGATGATGACGTCGGCGCCGGCTTCGGCCATGGCCTTCGATTCTTCGGGCGAACCGACGTAGACGATGGTGAACATCTCCATCTTGCGGGCGAGGGCGACGGTCTCGAATTCCTTCTTCACGCTCATGCCAGTTTCTTCGAGGATCTGGCGGAACTTGCCGTCGATGATGGTGTGGGTCGGGAAGTTGTTGATGCCCGAGAAGCCCATGTCCTTCACCTTGCCCAGCCAATGCCACATGCGGCGGCGCGGGTCGGTGGCGTGGACGCCACAGATGACAGGAATTTCTTCGACGACGGGGAGGACTTCGTATTCGCCAATTTCCATGGCGACGGCGTTGGCGTCACCGTAGGCCATCATGCCAGCGGTCGAACCGTGACCAGCCATGCGGAAGCGGCCAGAGTTGTAGACGATGACGAGATCAGCGCCGCCGCGTTCGATGAACTTGGCGCTGATGCCCGTGCCCGCACCGGCGGCGATGATCGCTTTGCCCTTGGACATCGTGTCGCGCAGGCGCTCGATGACTTCGAGGCGAGTGTAAGGGTTTCCTTTTCCGGTCCAGGGGTTGGGCATGGGTGTGATGTAAGCGGGGATTTGGGTGAAGATGTGCGTTCTGCGGTGGTCGGCAAGAATGGGTTGCTCGGACCAGACGGGTCGTTATTCAAGGGGTGTGGTGCCTGACCGCCAATCAAATACCCCTTTTGAGACGCAACTCCGTCACCTTGAAACGGACATCGAGAACCCGCGTTCCAAGCGGATGTCGGTCGTCAGCGCCGAGGTGCGTGACCCGCGTCCCTGGGTGCAGGACTCCCTCCGTTGCGCCGAGCTCTCGCACTTCGAGATCAGTCACGTCGGTTCGGCGGAGATGATTCCGCCTTATTCGATTGTCCGTCGCCAGCAGAGTGGGGCCTTCTTCATGGCCTGTCTCTCGGGGTACGGGGAGGTCTTCGTGGATGGTCGGTGGCGTAAGCTCGCGGCCGGTCAGGCCTGTCTCCTGCCTTCGGGCATTCAGAACTCTTTTCGCATCGGCCGCAGTAAGCGCTGGGCGTTCTGCTGGGTGCGTTTCGGCAGCGGGGTGAAGTCCCGCACGATCTTCCGTGCCAGCTCACCGGTGCAAGCGGCCTTTGATGGTGCACCCTTGCACGCCGCTATCCTTGGCCTGCGGGCGGAATTGCAAGGGGAAGGGCTGTCGCGACGCAATTACCAGTGGATTGAACTCATCTACGATTACGTCAAAGCCTTCGCCGGCAGCTTCCGTGGCGACGAACGCGTCCAGCGTCTCTGGGAGCAGGTGAACCAGCGCCTCGACTATGCGTGGGATGCCAAGGCCTTAGTGCGCGAGTCGCACTTGAGTTTCGAGCACCTGCGTCGCCTGTGTCTCCGGGAAATTGGCCGCACCCCGATGAGCCACCTGACGCACCTGCGCATCCAGCAAGCGGTCCGGTTAATCTCGGAGACCGACGAAAAATTAACCGAGGTCGCCCGTCAGGTCGGGTTCGCGAACGGCAACAGCTTTGCGGCGGCTTTCAAGAAATGCACCGGCCACCCCCCGTCTCAATTCCGCTTAGGGGCGGGTCCGGGTCGTTCGAAGTAATATTTGCCCTTAAATGTGGATTTAGGGGTGGTCCGGTTGCACCCGGAAAGGAAGCAAAGGGTTGAAGGCTGGAATGCAGGGGCCTACTTTGAGCCATCCCCGTCCATCCCCATGTTCCGCTTCTTACTCCTGTTTACGGCTGCCTTCGTTTCGGCCGCCCCGCTCCGTGTCCTCGTCGTCAGCGATAATGCCCAAGCGACCCGTGGTACCGTTGCCTACCTGACTAAGGGTGGGGCGCAAGTCGCCCAGGCGTCCGTCGCTTCGGCGGATGCCCTGGCCAAGGCCGACGTCGTCGTGCTTTATCAATCTAAGTTCGTCGCTTATTCCGCGGACGCCCAGCAGGCCCTCGGTGCCTTCGCTAAGCGCGGCGGTGGTGTCGTCGCCGTGCACGGCGCAGTGGCCGCGGGCAATGCCGAGTTCGGCAAGTCGGTCTTCGGCGGCGCTTGGACGGGCGAGAGCCAGAAGTTTGCGAACAACATGCTGCTGTGCCTTCGCACGGACGCGCACCCGTTGACCATCTCCGCCTCCACCTTTGATATTCAGGACGACACCGTCTACGACCTCGCCTTGCACGAGAACATCTTCGTGCTTGGTTCCGCCTTTACGCCGAAGGTCACCATCGATCGCCGTAAGTCCACGGAGGCGAAGGACCGTGCCTCGGTCTACGACATCCAGCCCCAGCTTTGGGTCTACGAAGCCACCGACCACCGGGCGGCCGTCTTCTTGGCCGGGGCCAACGCTGGCACCTTGGACCACGTCAGCTTCCGCACCTTCATTGCCCGCGCGGCTGCTTGGACGGCGAAGCGTCCGTTGACCGATGAACTCTGCACGAAGGCCGACCTCGAAGACGTGCGCTACCCGACGGGCGGCCCCCGCCGCGGTGCCGATGCCGTGGCCCAGTTTAAGATGCAGCCTGGCTTCAAGGTCAGCGTCCTCGCGACCGAGCCCCTCATCAATAAGCCCATCGCCATGCAGTGGGACGAACGTGGTCGTCTCTGGGTGGCTGAAACCCCGGAGTACCCGAACGGTCGCCGTCCATTGAACGCCGACGCTTGGAAGGAAGGCGGCGTGCTGGCTCCTGGAAATTACGACCGCCCAGCCCACGATAAAATCAGCGTCTTAGTTTCCTCAAAGAAGGACGGTGTCTTCGACCAGAAGGTCATCTTCCACGAAGGCCTCGAACTGATCACCGGTTTCTGTATCTATAAGGACGGCGTGATTGTCGTCGCCCAGAAGAACATCGTCTGGCTCCGCGATACGAATGGTGATGGCAAGGCCGACAAGGAAGAGATCCTCTTCGGCGGTTTCACCCCGGGAGACACCCACTTTGTCGCTAACCACTTCATCGTTGCCCCCGACGGTTGGATCTATGCCTCCAATGGCGGTGGTGGTGTCGCCACACATGCTCAGACGGGTGCGGCGATGGCGCGCCTTTCCCCGGGCACGTTCCGCTTTAAGGCCGACGGTTCCGCGATTGAGCAGATTGCCTCGGCGGGCGGTAATAGTTTCGGTAATGAAGTCACCAGCGACATGGAGCTCCTCCATGGCAAGGCGACGACCGGTAATCCGATTCAGCACGTCGTGCTGCCTGAGACCATTCTCGCGAAGGTTCCTGGCACGCCCGCCAAGGCCTTCACTTCGGTGAATCCCGGTCGTCCAGTTGCCCGTAAGGACCTCCCTGACCGCGCCCCGTTGCTGCAGATCGACCAAGTCGGTCGCTACACGGCGGCCTGTGCGACGCCCGTCTATGAGGACGGTGCGTGGCCCAAGGAATACAATGGCACGGTCTTCGTCAGCGAACCGATTCTCGACGTCATCCACCACGAGAAGCTCGTGCTCGATGGCCCCGCCTTCAAGGGGGAGTTGCTCCTGCAGGATTCCGAGTGGCTTCGTTCGATGGACCATTGGTTCTGTCCGATTGACGTCTCCTTTGGTCCAGATGGTGCGATGTACATCCTCGACTTCTATACTCCCGTCGTGGCCCACAATGACACCCGTGGCCCGCAGCACTCCAAGTCTGGCGCCTCGGTCCGTCCTGACCGCGAGCACTACTTTGGTCGCATCTACCGCATCCAGCACGACAGCGCGCCCACCTTCGGTCACCCCGACCTTACGCAGGCCGATGCCGCTGGCTTGGTTGCCGCCTTCAGCCATCCGAGCAAGGTCGTCCGCTTCAATGCCCTCCGCGTCCTCATGGATCGCGCTCCTGCCGTCCAGAACGCTGCGGTGCCGCTCATGACGGAGTTGGCCTTCAGCAAGGGTAAGCCGGAAGCCCGCATCCTCGCGCTCTGGGGTCTGCAGCGTCTCGGTAAGCTCTCCAGCGAACAGCTTGCGACCGCCGCGATGACCGACAACGCCGCCGTCCGTAAGAACGCCTTCCTCGTTTCCGAGGCTGGCCAGATTTCACTTCCGACCGCCGCCTATCGTGCTGCCTTTGATGATGCCGACGCCCGTGTGCGCTTGGCTTCACTGCGTTCCCTGGGTTCCGCGGCGATGTCCGCCGAAGTCGGCGTGCTGCTGAGCGCTTCGCAGGCGAAGTTCACGGACAACTGGACCAAGGCTGCCTCCTCGGCCGCCACCGCTGCTAATCCGGCGACCTTCCTGGAATCGCAGATGGCCTCGACCGAAGCCACGGACGTTGAGTTCGCTCGCTCGTTGGCGACCAGCATGGCCGCTTCGAACGATGGCATTGCCCGTCTCCGTGTGCTCCAAGCTGCCGCCACCGCCCGCAACGTGGCCGTCGCCCGTGCCGCCTTGCAAGTCTTTGCGGCCCGTAATGCTGCCGCTCCCGCCGATCAGGCCGCCACGGTGGCTGCGCTAAAGAAGGCCATCGCTCACAGCGACGCCGAACTCAGCCTCGCCGCGGTTACGCTCGCCGCCGCTTGGTCTAAGGGTGACGAACTCAAGGCCGAGTTTGCCGCGGCTGCCCAGAAGTTACTGCCGCTCGTCGCCGACGAGAAGGCCGCCCCAGAAGCCCGCGCGTCCGCGGCCCGTACGCTCGTCGCCATCCGCCGCGCCGATGCCGCCATTCTGCCTGCCATCATCCAGCTCCTCCAGAAGGGTACGCCTGACCTCGTCGCGTTCGCCGCGGTCGAAGCCTTGGCTACCGCCGGTGACGCTGCGGCGGGCAAGGCCCTGCTGAGTGCCTTTCTCAAGGCAGAACCTACGGTCCGTAAGTCGGCCTACGCTGCGCTGATGACCCGTCCGGAATGGGCAGGCCTCGTGCTCGATGCCCTCGAAGCCAAGTCGCTCTCGCCGATGCAGCTCGGCACTCTGCAGTCCTCCCAGCTCACCCGTCACCCGGATGAAGCGATCGCCAAGCGCGCCACCGCGATTTTCGTGAAGCTCAATAATGGCACCAATAGCTCCAAGGATGAAATCATCTCCAAGCTGCGGACTGAAGTCGAAAAGCCGGGCGACATCGCCAAGGGCAAGGAACTCTTCGTCGCTGCCTGCCAGACCTGTCACATGATTGGTAAGGTCGGTTATGACGTCGGCCCTAACCTCCAAGGCATTGGCTCGCACCCAGCCTCGGAGCTCCTCGTGCACATCGTGGACCCCAATCGCATGGTCGACGACGAGCACCGCACTTGGAATATTAAGTTGAAGGACGGCACCCTCTATTCCGCTCTCATCGGCAGCGAGAACCCAGTCGCCATGAAGCTGAAGATGGCCGCGGGCGTCATCGTCGAAGTCAAGGTAGCCGACATTGCTTCCCGCACTCGCGTGGAGAACTCCCTGATGCCTGAAGGCTTTGAAGCCCTCGGCGCCGAAGGCTTACGCAATCTCATCGCCTACATTCGCTCCACCGCGGTCTCCAATGAAGGCGTCACCGTCGGCAACTTCACCTTGCTCGACCTCTCGGCCGCCATGACCGCGGACACCCGCTGGGGCCTCTACGCCAGCCGCGAGACCAAGGGCGACACGCTCCCGTTCGTGAAGTTTGGTCAGGTCACCGCCAATGGCGTGCCCTACAACATTGTTGACCCAGCCAAGGCAAAGGACGGCAAGAACGTCATCGTCCTCAAGGGCGGGGCGGGTCGTGCCTATGCGCAGTCCTTCCCGCAGACCGTCGAAATCCCTGTCGGTGTCTCGGCTACCCGCCTGCACTTCTTGGGCGCCGTCGGTGGTTGGGCAGGCATCGGTGGTTTGCCGGCCATGACGGTCGAGATTCGCTTCGTCGGCGGACGCAAGCAGGTCGTCACCCAGATGGCGGGCCGCGATTTCGCGGACTATTATCCGGATGACGCGGATGTCTCGGGTTCAAAGCTCGCGCAGGGCCTGGTGAAGAACCACCACGTGCGCACGCTCGTCTTGCCGGTGGAAGGTACCGAGATCATCGAGAAGATCATTCTGACCAGCCCCGGTAACACCGTGGCTCCAACGACCGTCGCGATCACCGCCGAAATCGGCGGCGCTCCGAATTTACAGAAGTCCGACGTCCCCGCCGTTGCTCCGGTGAAGGGCAAAGCCAAGGCCAAGGGCCCGGCCGTGAAGGATGACGACCTCCCGGCGGACAACCCGCGCACCACGGCCCCGACGGGGCAGAAGTTCGGCGCTCGTAAGGCCGGTCAGCTCCGCGTCCTCGTGGCCGGTGCTGGCAGCTCGCACCACTTCCCGAAGTTCTTCCTCGGCACGGACGCCCAGGTGGCCAAGGCCGCCGGCTATGACGTCGCGGCGACCCCGAACCTCAAGGAGACCCTCGAACTACTCCCGCAGGCGGACCTCTTCCTCTTCAGTGGTAACCACGCCCAGTTCGGCACCCCTGACTTCCAGAAGGCCATCCGTGACTTCACCGCCGCAGGGAAGGGCGTCGTCCTCCTGCATGCTGCCACCTGGTATAACTGGCCGCTCGAAACCAAGTATAACGACGAGTTCGTCTGCGGTGGCTCTCGTGGTCACGGCCATAGCGACTTCCCGTTCACCGTGACCAAGCCCACGCACCCTGTTATGGCGGGCGTCCCGGCGACCTTCACGGTGAATGACGAAAGCTACAACATCGAGCTGACCCGTCCGGAAGGCGCGGAGGTCCTTGGCACCATCCCTCGTCAGAATCCTAAGCCCGACCAGTCGGCCATTCTTCCCTCCGTCTGGGTCGTCAAGCAGCCCAAGGCCCGCGTCGTTTGCATCGCTCTGGGTCACGACGAGCACACCCACGATCACCCCGCTTACCAGAAGTTACTACTCAATGCGTTGAGCTGGGTTTCGCAGAAGTAACTGCGAAGAGAAGAGTACGGTGTACGGATTACAGATTACAGAGACCCACTATCCGAACTCTGTACTCCGTACTCTGCACTCTCATTTATCCCCCAATCCCCCAACCCCTCGTAAAATGGTCTTCCACTACGGCACATTTACCTTCAAACAGGGCGTCACGCCAGCGACTATCGAACATTGTTTTGCGGAGATGCGCGGTATGGTCGGTAAGATTCCAGGGCTCCTCACGATGCAGCATGGCGTCTATCAGAGCGATGAAGGCCTGAATGACGGCTTTACGCATGGCTTCGTCATGACCTTTGACTCCCCTCAGAGCCGCGACACGTACCTTCCGCACCCCGAGCATGAGCGCGTAAAGCTGGTCGTCGTCCCGAACCTCGAACGCGTCATGGTGTTCGACTTCACGGTCTAAGGGTTAGCTTTGTTAGGTCAGGGGTGGGCACGGAGAACTCGCCCAACGCCCCTGAACCTGTGCCTTTCGGTGGGAGCGTCGCTCGCTGGGGTCGCGCTCAGGGACTTCCGAGGTTTGTCCCTTAGTCTATTGAATGTTACTAGAAGCAGTCCTCGCTATCAGGTTGAGTGCCGATACGCTCGCTGGGGTGGCCAACCCCGAGCACATCTTTTCTGCTATCGTTTTGCTCGCAGTTTTTTTCACGGCCTTAGCAAGGTCCTTAGAATTTAATCGTAAAAAGCGATTGCTCGATGATACCCCGACCTCGAAGGCCCTCGGGGTCTTCATCGGCGAGGTGGAGTTGGATGGTAAATGCGTCTGCCAAAGTCCCTTGACCAGTCATGTGGGCGAAGTGGCCTGCGTGTACTTTCGCTGGTCGGTTACCGAAGAATGGAAGCGGACCACGTGGCATGTGGATAAGCATGGTATCCCTTACACGGAGACGGAAACCGGCAACATCGTGGTGGCCTCCGGCAGCAGTATGGCTGGGTTCTACCTACAAGATGAGACGGGGTTCGTCTGGGTTGAACCGGCGGGGGCGGAGATCGAGGCTCGGGAAACGTTGAATCGAAAGGTTACTGCCAGTTCCAAACTGTATTATGCTAAAGGCCCGGCCGGAAGCATCCCCGATTCGACGGGGCGCCGCACTTTCACCGAGCATACCTTGCCTGTGGGCGTACAGCTTTTCATCCGTGGACGTGCGAGCGAACGCCCCGATATTGTTGCCGCCCAGATTAAGCATGAGGAAAATGAAGATATATATATTATCTCAGATCGCAAAGAAGCTGAGATCGCTAACAGTATGGGAACCTGGTCAACTCTTTGGAATATGGGAGCGGGGTTGGCGGCGTTTCTCTCCCCCCTCACGCTGTTTGCGGGTGCGTGGCCGGTCATTCAGGTTTTCATTGGTTTCGTTGGTTTAGTCGTCAGTATCATCGACAGTATATTTTCGGCTATAACCTTCGGATTCTATGAACCTAGCATTTCCTTTAAGGATGCGAAAGAAATGTTCTCGGAGGGCATGGCGGGGGTGTACCCTTACTTGCCGCAAAGTATATTGATCGGGTTCATTATCTATCTGCTGGCCCGAACGGCGGGCGCGTCATGGTCAGTCTTTAATAGTTTGATTGGGCTCCGTAATCGGGTGGCGTCGGCCTATTCGCTGATTGATATCCAAGTAAAGCGACGCCACGACCTCATCCAAAACCTCGTTGTCTGTGTGGCGGGTTTTCGTGACCATGAAGAGGCGGTCCAGACCCTGGTTGCCTCCATCCGGGCGCAGGCGGGCGGCGGGTCGCTCCAAGCCCTCGGGCCGAGTTTACTCGCGGTCGTGGAGCGCTACCCCGAGATCACGGCCCTGACCTCTTTCCAGGACTTAAGTAAGCAGCTGATTCAGACGGAAGACCGCATCGCGCTGGCCCGTGGCTATCATAACAACATCGCGACCTTCTATAATACCCGCATCCAGCGCTTCCCTGAAAGTATTCTTGCGGTCGGGTGCGCATGAAGCCCGAGCCCTTGTTCGAGGCCGAAGGCTTTACCTACCACCCCGCGGCTGCCTAGGTAGTGGAGTGAAGGTTTACGCGGCCTGCGCGCTTACTTTGCGATAACCGGCGTAAGTGATTTCATGACGGCTTTGCTGAGTACGACGTAGCCTTCGTCCGTGTAGAATTCAAAGCCGACCATGTTGTGGGCATTCTGGAGCTTGGCGACTTGGGGGCTGGCTTCGGCGTGGAGGTCGTCGATGGCGATACCGTTTTCTTTCATGACCTTGAGGGCAACCTGGTTGTAGGTGGCGACGTCTTCTTCGGCGGGGACGGCTGTCATGGTGGCGAAGATGAGCTTGGCGCCGGTCTTCTTGAGAGCGGCCACGCAAGCGCGGACGTCCTTCTCATAGTCGGCCAGCGTGATATTGGGTTGTAGCTGGACCTTGCCTTTTTCGGGAAGGTCGAGGATGTGCAGGCCGCAGCCGAAGTGAATGACGTCGAACTTACCCCATTGGAACCAACTCTCAGTGGACGCCCAGTCAGTCAGGGTCTGGCGGCCGGCTTGCATCGCGGAGTGCACATTGGCCTTGCCGGCAAGTTTCTGCCGGACGAGATCGCCGTAGCCGATGGTGACGAAATCACAGAGCAGTAAAACGCGGGGCAGACCCGCGACATCTTTGGCCGGCCCCCGATTCCATTCTTCGCCTTGGTCTCGGTCGAAGTTGGCGGTCTGCGTTTTGGTCGTGCCCGCGGACTTCTTGGCAGGGGCGGCGGCGGATGCGGGCGCGGCGTAAAGGCAAAGGCTAGCTAGGACCAGCAACACGGGGAGTGACTTCATCGGGGTGAAGCTAAAGTAACCTGCTGGTAGGTAGGTGCAAGGATGCTCGGCCCCTGAGGAAACCTTCTCATAACTTGAACGCGTCATGGTGTTCGACTTCACGGTTTGAGGTTCTTAGTGGTCGTGTATGGACTTACATGCCGACCATTCAGAACGCGTTGTGGTGGACGCTACTGCCGTCTTGCAAGGGCAGGGGGCGGTGACGTTGGAAAGCCAAGGGCAGGGTGACCGGGCGCGGATTGCGGTCGTGGCTCATCCCGCCGGGGAGGCTTGGGCGCACACGGGCGAGCAGCTTTGCGAGCTCCTGGTGCTCCAAGGCGCCCTCTTGATTGGCGAAGACAGCTTCGGGCCGCAGTCCTACGTCCGACTCATCCCTGGCCAAGCCCTCGACCTTAAGACCCAGACGGGCTGTGTCCTTTACGAGAACCGTCGCGATTGGACCGAGACCGAAGAAGGCTCCTTTGCCTTGGCCGGCGACCGGATGGATTGGCGGCAGGGCATGGTACCCGGGCTTAAAGTCACCTCGCTCCATGAAGGCCTCACCAAGCACACCGCTCTCGTGCGTTGGGCGCCCGACACCCGGTTCAATCCGCATACCCACGTTGGTGGGGAGGAGATTCTCGTCCTCGCAGGCGTCTTCCGCGATGAGCACGGCGCCTATCCCGCTGGCACCTGGATCCGCAGCCCGCACATGAGTCACCACCAACCCTTCACCGAAGCCGAAGGCGCCACGATTCTCGTCAAGGTCGGCCACCTGCAGGTGCCAGTGCGCTCCTAGTACCTTCAACCCACAAAAGGGGTCAGGCCGTTAGCGACTTAGGCTGTTAGTTAGAACGCATAAAGTCGGCCGATTGACTCACCGGTCCGCCGGCTAGCGCCCTGACCGTTTTGTGGGTGAGCAGGTCAACCGGGATACTGGCACGGGTGCCATCCCGCTCACCGCCGTGCTCCAGTCCTCTACCTGAGGCGTCCGGTGCCGCGGAGCCTGTTTCAAAAGCAATCAAATAGGCCTTTTCCCCGCGTTAAGGGTTGTAAGCACCCTTTTCTAATTTATTTTATTAAATCCAGTCGTGACGACCCACCCCGGTCACACGTCCCTTCAGTCTTACCCCCTTCCGATGTCTTCCCAGTCCGCTCGTTCTCTGCTTTCCCGTGCCTCGCTCATGGCCGCAGCCGCCCTCCTCGGCGCGACCTCCGCCGCGGGCGCCACCTACCAGTGGACCGGCAACTCAGGCGTGAATCAGAACTACGACAACGGCGCGAACTGGGTCGAAACTACTTGGACGGAGTGGGGCAATTACGTTTTCAACAGCAATGTCGTTAATGGGACGGTTAATATCAATGTATTCTGCGGGACGGATACGCTATCTTTGCAGAGCGGGCTGACGACGGACATCACCATCAACGGCCCGGTGCCTTTGGTATTTGCTGGAAACTGGGGACACTTTGGCACGATCTCGATTGCGGCGGACAGCCGGAATCTGACCATCAACACCAGCATCAACTCGAGTGGCGAAGTCACTTGGAATGTCGGCGCTGGCCGAACGCTGACCTTCACTCAGGGTCTATCTGACTGGGGGACCGCCCCGGCTACCTTGGTCAAGTCCGGCGCAGGGACGGCCATGCTCACCGGGAGCAGCTCTTACAGTGGCGTAACAATCCTCGCCGGCGGCGTGGTCAATGCGGCCACCTTCGCCAACAACGGTACGGCAAGCAGCCTCGGCGTGGGTACGGGCGACACCGCCGGTGACAACATCGGCTTGCTCTTTCGCGGCGGCGTGCTGCAGTACACAGGCTCGACGGCCCAATCCACCGATCGCGCGATCCGCCTGAGCACGACGGGCGGTGGCGGTACTATCGACGCCTCGGGTAGTATCCCGTCGGCGACCCTGTCGTTCACGCGTGCATCGATGCCCAACTGGTGGGAGGAAGGCGGCGTTCGCACCCTGACGCTTACCGGCTTGAACACGGGCGAGAACACCCTGTCGGCCGGTATCGCTGACACCGGTGGTACTAAGATTAACCTCACCAAGAGCGGCGTCGGGACCTGGGTACTCGCTGGGGCCGGCAATTACGTGGGCGTCACGAATATCAACGCGGGTACATTGATTACTGCGAGCAGCGGAGCGCTGGGTGCGGGTGGACTGGATGGTGCCACGATGACATTCGTCCGTGATGGCGCTACGCTGGCGCTGAGAGGTGATATCAGCATGAACGAGCACATGCACGTGCTGGGTACGGGTGTCGGTGGGCTGGGTGCCATTCGGAACTTGGCGGGTGCGAACGCCCTGACCATGACCATTGGCTTAGATGGCGACACGACCATCGGCGTGAATGCAGGCACGTTGACGTTAACGAACGCTCTCTACGGCGACGGTGCGTTAAATGCCTCTAATCTTACCAAGGTAGGTAATGGCGTCTTGGTCTTGTCGGGAACGAACCTTTATTCGGGCGTCACGGTTTTCGCTGGCGGCGTCGTGCAAGCCACCACTTTGGCTGATAATGGCACGGCGAGCAGCCTAGGGGTCGGCACGGGCGACCCCGGCGGTGATAGTATCGGGCTACTCTTTCGCGGCGGCATCTTGAAGTATGCTGGCTCGACGGCCCAAACCACTGATCGCGCGATCCGCCTGAGCACCAGTGGCGGGGGCGGCACCCTCGACGCCTCGGGCAGTGTCCCATCGGCGACCCTAACGTTCACGCGGGCCTCGATGCCCAACTGGTGGGAGGCCCCAGGCGTACGAACGCTTACTTTGACCGGTATCAATACTGGAGAGAATACCCTTGCGGCCGGCATTAACGATTTACCCGGCGCCACGACCATCAACGTGAGCAAAGAAGGCACCGGC
The DNA here is from genome assembly GCA_903919185.1 of uncultured Opitutia bacterium. Lineage (GTDB taxonomy): Bacteria > Verrucomicrobiota > Verrucomicrobiia > Opitutales > UBA953 > UBA953. Next base: position 14,713 of record CAIXHF010000034.1, read on the forward strand.
ACTTGGGTGCTCGCTGGGGCCGGTAACTACTTGGGCATCACGAACATCAACGCGGGCACGTTGTTGGTCACCAACAGCACCTCCCTCGGCGTCGGCGGTTGGGACGGAGCCACCATGAGCTACATCCTTCCCGGCGCGACGCTCGCCCTGCGCGGTGGCATCAGCCTTGATGAGCACATGCATGTCTGGGGCGCCGGCGTCGGCGGCCTCGGCGCCATCCGCAGCCTCTCCGGCAACAACGCCCTGACAATCGGGGGCAACAACGGCAACGGCTTCGCGTTGCGCTCCAATACTGTTGTTGGCGTGGATGCCGACACGCTCACCGTGACCGGTTTCTATGAGTCCGGCGGTAGCTTCGGCCTGACTAAGGTCGGCACCGGCACGCTGGTGCTCACCGCGAACAACGCTTACACCGGCGGTACCACCATCAACGGCGGCACCCTGCAGATCGGCAACGGCGGCGGCGGCTCCCTGGCCAGCGGCAGCGCGGTTGTCATCGCGGCTGGCGGGCGGCTCGTCAACGCCACCACGAATGGCAACTCACTCTCCCTTGGCGTGCTGACGCTCACGGGCGGCGAACTCGCGGCGACCAACACGCCGGCTTGGGACCTCGGTAACTTCCTACTCCGCGGCGATGTGACCATCGGCGGCTCCATGCCGTCCACCATCTCGGCCGACGTCCACGTCGGCTTCAACGAAGACCGCCTCTTCACCGTCGCCGATGTCGACGGCGGTAGCGGCGTTGACCTGCTGATCTCCGGCAAGCTCAGCCACTATAATAATAATTCTTGGGGCTATGCCACGAAGGCCGGCGCCGGCACCATGAAGATCAGCGGAGTCAATGATATCGGCCGCCTCACGGTCAACGCCGGCCTGCTCATCCTCGAAAACGATGGTGTCGGGTTGCTGCGCAATGGGGGTTTGATCAATAATGCCACCACTGACTTCAGCGTGGTCGGCACGAAGACCGCCAGCTACGCGATTTCCGGCTCAGGCTCCCTCAGCAAATCTGGTAACGGCACGTTGGTGCTGACCGGGAACAACTCCTTCTTAGGTGGCATCACGATCAACGCGGGTACCCTCCAGGCCACCCGGAGCACCTTGGGTTCGGGCGCGGTTGTCGTGAATAATGGGGGGACCCTTTACGCCAACGACCAATGGGTCTTCTGCGGAGTCAATGGGTACAATGAGGCGCAACGCAATGTGGCCTCCGTGACCCTGACCCCCGGTGCGGTGCTTTACTTGGACCCGACGACTGGGTTCGCCAACGGCATCACCAACTTCTTCCTGACCGGGGGCTCCGTCACAGGCGGCGCCAACGACGATACCCGCGGGGCGCTTTTCCTGTTTAACGGCAACGAGCAGATCACGGCCAGCGGCGGCGTGGTCTCGGCCATCGGCGTGAGTATCGGCCTGAACGGGAACAACAATAGCATCACGGTCGACGCCGGCAGTCAGCTCGACCTGACCAACGTGCTCAAGCGCGGCGCTTTCGACTCCGCTGGCCGGGGTGGCTTCGTCAAGAACGGCGGCGGCACCTTGGTGCTCTCGGGCGCCAATAACTACGACGGCGTCACCGATATTACCGCCGGCACCTTGATTGCGGCGAGCAACACGGCTCTCGGCGCCGGCGGCCACTCCGGGGAGACCATGAGCTATATCCGCGACGGCGCGACGCTCGCCCTGCAGGGCGGGGTCAGTCTCGACGAGCACTTCCACGTCTGGGGCGCAGGCGTCGGCGGCCTCGGCGCCATCCGCAGCCTCTCCGGCCATAACGCCCTGACCAATAGTCCCGGTGGCGGTCCGGGTTTCGCACTCCGCTCCGATACCGTCGTCGGCGTCGCCGCGGATACGTTGACCGTGTCCGGTTTCTACCAAGATGGCGGCAGCTTCGGCCTGACCAAGGTTGGCGCCGGTACGCTGGTGCTCTTCGCGAACAGCA
>CAIXHF010000035.1 GCA_903919185.1 uncultured Opitutia bacterium
CGCATCGCGGCTGGACATGGCGATATCGGCGCCAGCCTGCGCGAGGGCGCGGGCGAAATGTTGGCCGAGGCCGCGGCTGGTGCCCGTGATGAAGGCGACCTTGCCGGCGAGGTTGAAGAACGGGGAGGACATTAGTTCTGCGGGGCGAGGATGACCTTCATGACGCCCGGGGCGCCGGCGTAGAGCTTAGCGAACCAATCGGCGCCCTGTTCAAGGGGTACGACCGCGGAGATGATCTTATCGACCTTAATCTGCTTGGTCGCAAGGAGCTCGATACAGCGCGGAATCTCCCCGGCCGAAGCACAAGAACCCTGCAGGCGGAGCTGGCGGGTGACGACAACTTGCAACGGTAGTTCGGTCTTGGGCGTAAGGTTACCGACGAGCGTGACCGTGCCGCCCTTGCGGACCGCATGGATGGCGGAAAGCACCGTAGCGTTGAGGCCCACACATTCGAAAGCCGCATCGGCCCCCTGCCCCTTCGTCAGGGACTGCACAAACTCCGTGAGGTCGCCGCCAGTCTTGGCATTGAAACGGTGCGTGGCGCCGAGTTCGGTGGCGACGTCCAAGCGGGAATCTTCGGTGTCGACGGCGATCACCTGCGCGAAGCCGGCAATCTTGGCGGCCTGCAGCGTCAACAGCCCAATCATGCCTGTGCCGACGATCACCGCAGTATCGCCGGGGGCGCAAGGGGTGAGGCGCACGGCGTGCACGCCGACCGAAACGGCCTCGATCATGGCGGCCTCGTTGAAGCCCAAGGTATCGGGCAGGACGTGTACGATGCGGGCGGGGACCGTGACGAATTCGGCGAAGGCACCATGACGGCGGTAGTCACCGCAAGAGACGCCAAGAACTTGGCGGTTGTCGCAGAGGTTCACGTCCCCACGTTTGCAGTGGACGCACTCGCCGCAGAAGACCGTCGAGTCGAAGGTCACGCGCTGGCCAGGCGAGAGGTGCTTCACTTCGGCGCCAACGCCGGTGATGACCCCCGCGGCCTCATGCCCCATCACCAAAGGCGGGATGCGCCGGCCCGTCGAACCATCATAGCCATGGATATCGGACCCGCAGATCCCGCAAGCCTTGACCTGGATCAGGACGTCCGACGGCCCGCAGACTGGATCGGCGACCGTCGTGTAGGACATCTGTTTATATTCCGTGAGTAGCAGGGCCTTCATGGGTACACCCCCTTTATTGGGCGGGTTCTGACCACGAGCAAGCCCAGCCTCGCTCCCCAGCGGTCCGGACAACAAAAAGCCCCGGGGTCTCCGGGGCTGAGTGGTCGGCGTACCGGTCGCCTTACTTCTTTTCGCCGCAGCAACCCGAGCCAGACTCGGTGGAGCAGCAGGAGCTCGCGGAGCTGTCAGACTGGCAACCGCACGTGCAAGCAGCGCAGCAACCGCAGCCACAGCACTTCTTCCAAGCGTCATAGGCCAGGAACAAGCAGGCCAAGATCGAGAAGATCACCACTGGGTCCTTGATGCCACCAAACATGAACTGATGGATACAGGCGATATTGAAGACGATGGCCCCGATGATGATGAGGCCGAGGCAACGGAGGCGCGGCAGGACGAGGAGCAGGCCACCCGTGATTTCCAGAA
>CAIXHF010000036.1 GCA_903919185.1 uncultured Opitutia bacterium
CGTTTGGGGTGTCGTGCGTGTGGTCCGACGAACCGTTCACGCAGCCGACCGATTGCGCAGGTCTGCCGGGCGGCGAAATCCCCGAGGGCGAAGACCTGCATCCAAACTGCGAATGGGGCTACGGGACGGCGTCCCACGTGGCCGGCGCGTTCGGCCTTGCCGCCGCCGGTGAAGCACTGCGGCTCGCTTTATTGCCCAAGGAATAAGCGGGCGAAGTTCACGCGCGTGAGCTCCGCGGCTTGCTCGGGCCGAAGTCCACGGGTCCGCGCCAGTTCCTCCAAGTTAACCAAAAGGTTCACCGGGTGATTCTGCTCAACGCCCGCCGCATCGGGCGGGAGCTCCTGCCGCCGATACTCTGGGGCGGGACATAACGCCGGGGCGTCGGTCTCGACCAGCACGCGTTCCGAGGGAATCGCGGCGGCAAACTGCGCGCGGAGGTCGGCCTTAGTCGGACGGAGGTGATGCGCGCTGAAAGAAAAGTAAGCCCCGAGACGAACTAGCTCCGGCACGAGGTCAACCGGGCCGTTCCAGCTGTGCAGGAGGAAACCGCGCCGCGGGACAGGCGTATTCCGCAAGATATCCATGAGCGGACCCATCGCGCGGACACAATGAATGGTGAGGGGCCGCTCGAGTTCGACGGCCAAGGCGAGCTGGACCCGAAAGGCCGCTTCCTGCGCAACGGGGTCATGCCCTTCCACCCAACGGTCCAAGCCCATCTCCCCGACCGAGGCCTGCGGATGCGCGAGCAAGATGGCCCGAAGTTGCGCCTCCCAACCGAGGGGTGCGGTCGGGACGTCCCAAGGGTGCAGGCCGAAGGCGGGGAGGTTCCTCGCATCGCGCGCGGCGAGGGCAACGACGTCAGGCCAATCGATAGGGGCACTGCCGTTAACGACGGCATAACCGACGCCTTCGCGCCGAGCGAGTTCAACGGCAGCATCCGGGACTTCGGCAAACTGGTAATGGCAATGGGCGTCGTGAACGAGCATCCGGGCGGAGCGTTAACCTATCGGCCCAGTCAGAGGCCACAACGCCGAATCGGCGTGCGTTGTCCTTGCCCTCTTGGCCCGCCCTCGCCTATCTCCGTGGCAGGATGAAAACGCCGCCCTTACCCAAGGAAGCCTTGATGACCGTGACCGGCCTGCCCTTCCCACTAAAGGCGAAGGGGAAGGTCCGGGAGGTCTTCGACCTGGGCGAACACTACCTCATCGTGGCGACGGATCGACTGTCCGCTTTCGACGTCGTCATGCCCAATGGCGTCCCTGGCAAAGGCATCCTACTCACGCACATCAGCCTCTGGTGGTTTGAACAAGCGAAGGCGCTCTTCCCCACACACCTCGTGCCCGACCACGCCGCGGCGCTGACCCGCGCACTGAAGGGCTACGAAGACCTAATCCCCCGCTCGATGCTGGTGCGTAAACTCGTCCCCCTGCCCGTCGAGGCCGTCGTCCGCGGTTACCTCGCCGGCAGCGGCTTTAAGGAATACAAGAAGAGTGGTGCCATCCTCGATCACGCCCTGCCCGCCGGCCTGCTCGATGGGTCGAAGCTACCAACACCCATTTTCACTCCATCGACCAAGGCCGCCGAAGGCCACGACGAGGCGATCACCAACGCACAGTGCGCGCAAATCCTCGGCGCACAGGTCTTCCGCACGGTCCACGATACGTCCATAGCGCTCTACCGCATGGGCGCCGAACGCGCCGCCAAGGCCGGCGTGATTCTCGCCGACACGAAATTTGAATTCGGTACCGCCCCCGATGGCTCACTGGTCCTCATCGACGAGGTGCTGACGCCCGACTCTTCCCGCTACTGGCCGGCTTCGACCTGGCAGCCCGGCCGCGCCCAACCTTCCTACGACAAGCAGTTCGTCCGCGATTGGCTCGAGGCCCAGCCATGGGACAAGACCGCCCCCGGCCCACGCCTGCCCGACGATGTCGTGGCCAAGACGCAGGCGCTCTACGCGGAGTGTCTTGAGCGTTTGACGGCGTAAAGCGGGTTAAAGGAGCGAAAGCGGACGGGCGGACGGAGTCATTCGGCTGAATGATTGTTCATGGGCATTTCACATCATTGCACCCCGGGGATGCTTCGCCATCGTGAGGTCTCCATGGATTACCTGAAGCCACTCCTCACGTTACTCGCCGTGCTGAACCCGATCGGCGTGATTCCGTTCTTCATCCACTTCACGGCGCACCTCACCCCAGCCCAGCGCCAACGCACCATCTGGGTGAGTACGCTCACGGTTTTTCTGGTCATTGCGACGAGCGCCCTCGCTGGGCTCCAGTTACTGCGCTTCTTCGGAATCTCGATTGCATCTTTCCAAGTCGGCGGGGGCGTGCTGCTGCTCATCAATGCGGTCCAGATGCTCAATGCGAAACCAGCCGATAGCTCCGACCACGACCTAAGCCAAGCGACGGAGAAGCCCGACGCGGGGGATAGCGTGGCGGTCTCGCCTTTGGCGGTGCCGCTCATCACCGGACCGGCGACGATTTCGACCATGGTCATCTACGCCGAGAAGTCGCAAGGCTTCGGTGATCAAGCGCTCCTCGTGGGCTACGCGGTCGTCGGCGCCCTCGCGACCTTCGCCTGCCTCTTCGCCAGCACGCGCATCACGCGTATCCTCGGTCAGACCGGCATTAACGTCATGACCCGCCTGATGGGCCTCGTCCTCGCTGCCATCGGCGTCGAGATCATGGCCGACGGCCTCGGCAAACTCTTCCCCGCCCTCCTCCGCTAAACGCGGCAACGGGGTCAGGCACCGGTCAACCGGTATAGTGCGGGAGGCGCCAGCTGAGGTTGGTCCATGCAGAGGTCTTCCAAGCGTCCTTGGTGGCGAGTTCGCGTACGAGGGTATCCTCAGCGTGGACTTCGACATAAAGAAAGGCCTGCGTGGGTCCACCGAAGTGCGCGGAGTTATCGGTGTTGAAGGTCGGGATGCCCAGAGGCAGCGGCTTGCCGGCGACGACGGGGTCGGGCTTCGGGCCGCGCCAAGCAAAGACCGCACGTACATGGGTATGGCCGTAAAAGATGCCAGCGATACGGTAAGGCTTGAGGGCGTCGTGGAAGGCCTGCACGTCCGCGTAGTCCCACTCATTCTTGAGGACGATATCGTCCGCCACGGGCAAGGCATAGCGGGCAAAGTCCACGTGGTGTGAGATGACCACGGGCGCGCCTGAGTTTTCGACGTGCTTGGCGAGGTAACCGACGAGGAACTCGAGGCTGTCCATCGGGTCGTAGCGCCGCTTGCGGGTGACGGACTTCACTTGGCCGACAGTGATGCCGAGGTTGATGAAGTGTACGCCGTTCACGACCCACGCATAGTGGAGTCCATTCGCCGAGATGGCCTTGAGGTCCTTGCGCTGCTTGTTGCGTGCGATGATGCCGTCAAGGACGAGGCCTTTGCCGTGCGGGCCGTCATGGTTGCCGTGGATCTCATACGTCGGGAACTTGAGACGGCCATCCTTGCCGTCCAAACCGTAGTCCGACTGCCATTCCTGCCACTCGGTGGCCTGCATCTTGGAGATGACGGCTCCGTTCTTGTCGCCACTGTCGATGCAGTCGCCGACGTGGATGACCTGGCTCAAAGGCAAGACCTTGCTGCCGCCGCCTAAGGACGTTGGCAGCTCCGAGCCAGGAAGGCGGTTCAGCTGCTCGATGAGGGCGGAGGTCGTTGTACGGGAAGCGGGGTTAAGCGACGTGGGGTCGTCCTTGTCAGCGAAGTAATGCGTGTCACCGACGA
>CAIXHF010000037.1 GCA_903919185.1 uncultured Opitutia bacterium
AATCGTGGTGTTCGCGTTCACGGCGGTGATCGCGCCGCCAAAGCTCGTTGGGTTACGCAGCGTCAGGAACGGCTGAGCGGAAATCGGGCCGACCAGCCCCGCCACGGTAAAGGTGACATCCCCGATCTGCAGGGTGCCGTTCGGCGCCGAGGTGTAGGGGGCATTGACCAACGTACGGGCCAAATCGATGTCCTGGAAGTTGGTGGTGGTCGGCTGGATGCCCGAGGCAAAGGCACCCGGCAGTAGGCGGTAGCCTGACGACTGGAAGCGAAGCGTCTGGGATTGGCTGGTGATGACGTTCGAATCGATGAGGATGTCGTTCGTGGCACCCGCGGCGAGCGCCGGACCTGTGTAGGTAAAGAGTAAGTTAGCCGCATTCGTGACACGCGCGCCGGACACCGCAATCTGGGGCGTCAAGTTAGTGGCGCGCCAGTAGTTGTGCGCGGTCGGGGCCGTGCTCCACTTGTCCCAAATCCCCGTGCCGCCGTCGCCGGCAGAGCCGATCCAGGTGGCTTGGGTCACGTTTTGCTGGGCCTGGGCGATACCTGCGGAAGCAAGCATAGCGGCGGCCACCAACAGAGACTTAGAAATCCGCATGGTGAGGGGTCGGGGGTAGGGTTAAAATAGGGGATTAAGGTATCTAATTCGGGGCTAAGAGTGTCAACCCCCGATGCCCTAGGGTAAAAAGCCTATTACCTAATTCACCCTAGGCCCCTGACCCTCGGCCTCAGCGCCCAAACAAGCTCCGGTCGGCAAAAGGATCTGCCGACTTCCGGCTCGCTTTCTCCTCGGCTGACTTCGCCAAGGCATACCCGCCAAAGGCGGCTGAACCTATAAAGATGACTAAACATAACAGGATTAACCACTTGGGGGTTTTCCCTTCGGCCTGTTCAGAAGTGCTCATACCTTGGCCCCATAAAATGGTTTCTAATGGGCTTGGCAACCACGGGCTCTTTTTTACATGTGTAAGCACCCCGCCGCAAACCCCCTTTGCGACACCCCCACAGTTCACCCCTTTTTTCTGCATGAGTCCCCAGCAGAGACCCCTCATCGTTATCGTTGAAGACGATCGTAGCTTAGCCGCGACCCTACACCAGCAGCTCGCCGAGGCGGGGTTCGCGACGCAAACGTTTCACAAGGGGGCCACCGCCCTTAAGTTCATCGAAGAACACCATGTGCACCTGGTGTTGCTCGACCCCACCCTGCCCGACCTCGATGGGCTCACGGTCTTGGAACGTATCCGCAAGTCCGGCGCACCCGCGGCGGTGATCTTCCTCTCCAGCGTCCAGACGCCCAGCGCCATCGTCAAGGCGCTCGCGGCGGGCGCCGATGACTACATCGGCAAGCCGTACCACCCCGATGAACTGGCGGCCCGCATCCATGCGGTGCTCCGGCGCAGCGAAACCGCGGGCGATAGCCGTCTCACCCGCAACGCGGACCTCGCGACGAACGTCTTCCACTTCAACGGCGCCGAAGTCCACCCCGAGCGCCTGGAGTTGGTCTTTGGTCCAGGCAAGAGCTGCAAACTCGGGCGGAAGGAAATCGGCATTCTTTATCACCTGCACGCCAATCCCGGCGTGATCATCAGCCGCAATAGCCTCATCCATGCAGTCTGGGGGGTCCACGCGAACGTACGGAGCCGCTCCTTGGACCAATATATTGCAAAGATCCGCGAGGCCTTCCAAAAGCTCGGGCGCGGCCTCGAATGCTTCCGGACAATCCACGGTATCGGCTACTGGTACGAGCCTGAGGCCACCAAAAAGGGTGCCAAAGGCCGTCGCGCTTGATTCCGGCCGAAAGACGCGCAAGTTAAAGGCATGCTCAAAATTAAGGCCTACCTCAAACCCAGCTGCGGCTGGAGCAACGGCGTCCGCGCCGTCATGCGTAAGCATGGCCTCGCCTTCGAAGACGTGGATATCATCAATGTCCCGACGAATTACGCCGAGATGGTCGAGAAGACCGGGCAGCGCCTCTCCCCTTGCGTCGAGGTTAACGGGGTGATGCTCGCCGACGTCTCCGGCGAAGAGGTCGAAAAATACCTCCTCGCTAACGGTCTCGTGCAGTCCACCGATAAACCAGCCGACGCGCCGACGAACGCCCCTTGCACGGACGCCGAGCATGAGAAGATGAAGGCGAAGACCATTCGGTTTTTCTGAGCGGTATAGTTGTTGGCGGTAAGCGGTGGGCGGTTAGCGGTTAGATACGCTTCAAAGGGAAACCGGAGACCGGATGATTGGCTGGGGTCACGGGTAGGGGCGCGACTGCGTCGCGTCCGTTCGAAACCGATGCCGAGAGTCGTCGGGGTTTAGCCACGTTAATCGGACCACTACGTTGCGCAGCGAACGGACGCCACGCAGTGGCGCCCCTACCTCCGAATCACGCTGTCTTCCCGGCCGCAAAATCAGCGAGCGAGTCCGCCACCCACTGGCGCTGGTCCGTCGCAAGCTCAGGAAAAATCGGAATGCTGAGGACTTCCGCCGAGAGCATTTCCGAGACGGGCACACTGTCTCCGCCCCGATAGCCAGCCGACGCGAAGCATTCCTGGCGATGCAGCGGAATCGGGTAATAGATTTCGCAGCCAATCTTGCGGGCCGTGAGAAATGCCTTGAGCGCATCGCGCTGGCCACCCGGGACGCGCAGGGTGAATTGATTCCAGATGCCTTGGCCTGAGAAATCCACTGGGAGCAGAATCTTCGCCGTGGCTTCCACGCCGGGACGGTTTTCCGCGATACCCGCCTGGCCCTTCAGCGCCGCATGGTAGAAATTCGCATTCCCCGCGCGCGCACAATTATACTCCGGCAGGTGCGGTAGTTTCAGGTGCAATAACGCGGCTTGCAGCGGATCCATGCGGAAGTTCGCACCAATCTCGCGATGGTAATACTTCGGCTGCATGCCGTGGACGCGCAAGACGCGCGCGCGCTCAGCCAAGGTATCGTCCGAAGTGGTCACCAACCCCGAATCACCCATCCCACCCAGGTTCTTTGACGGGAAGAAGCTGGTGGCCCCTAGATCGCCGACCGACATCGTGCTCCGTCCCTGCCAGCGAGCGCCCATGGATTGCGCGGCGTCTTCGAGGATACGGAGGCGATGGGCGGACGCAAAGGCCTGCAAGGCGACGAGGTCGCAGGACTGGCCGAAGAGGTGCACCGGCATGATTACTCGGGTGCGCGGGCTGACCTTGCGGGCGGCGTCGGCTAGATCGATGTTGAAATGGTGCGGGTCGACGTCGACCCAGACGGGAACGGCGCCGAGGCGAGCCACGGAACCGGCGGTTGCAAAGAAGGTGAAGGATGGGATGAGGACTTCGTCGCCATCGCCAATATCGAGGGCCATGAGGGCTAACAGGAGTGCATCCGTGCCCGACGAAACGCCGAGGGCATGCTTGACGCCAAGGAAAACCGCACAGTCCTTCTCGAAGGCCTCGAGACGCGGTCCCATGATAAACTGATTGGAGCGTAAGACGTCGCGAAAGGCGGCCTCGAACTGGGCTTCAAGGGCGCGGTTCTGTGGGCCGAGGTCGAGGAGCGGGACGGTGATCATGACGCGGCCACGCTTCTCCCACCGACGGGTTCAGCGGGCAACATCTTTCGCCCCCGCGCGGGCGCGGAGGATAAGGTAAAGGCCACCAATCACCATCGGCAGCGTCCAGAACTGCCCAGCGGTTATTCCAAGAATATAACCATCCTCGGGCAGGCGGAACCATTCGCTGATAAAGCGCGCCACCGCGTAGAGGAGCAGAAACTCGCCGGCGACCTGCCCAGGCGGCAAGCGCTTCGGGTAGCGCCACAAAACCCAAAGCAACGGGAGGAGGCCTTCGCCGAAAGCCTCATAAAGCTGCGACGGATGCCGCGGCTCCTGGCCTTCGCGAGGAAAAATCACCGCCCAAGGGACCGTGGTCGTGCGCCCGACGAGTTCCGCGTTTACGAAATTGGCTAAGCGTCCAAAGAGAAGCCCGGCGGGCGCCAACGCGCAGACTAAGTCACCTACCGCCAAGAAAGGTACCCGGCGAGTTCGGGCAAACCAGACGGCCGCTAGGAGTACGCCCAAGAAGCCGCCATGGCTGGCCATGCCGCCTTGCCACACGCGGAAAACCATGAGCGGATCCGCCATGAATTCTGTCCGCGCGTACAGAATCACATGGCCCAAGCGGCCACCGAGGACGACACCTACCATGATTGCAGTGATCAGCGTTGATTCTTCGACCGCATCGCGGACGGGTGCCACCGCCTGGCGACGCCAGTGGGCTAGGAGCAAAGCGGCGACGAGGAAACCAGCCGCGTAGGAGAGTCCATACCAATGGACGCCATGTAACGGCCAGCCCGCGGGGAAACGGAGGGCAACCGGGTCCAGGTCATGCACCCAGTACGCGAGGGCCGCCGACACCGCCGCGAGGCTCATAGTTTATTGCCAGCCTCGCCCGAAGGACGGCGGCCGACGCGATGCCCACGTTGCCGAGCTAGTTCACGCATGTCCGGATGCGGGTCATCCTTCTCATAGATCTCGACGCCCAAGAGCGATTCAAAGACATCTTCCAGCGTAATCACGCCAGCAAAGGCGCCGAACTCATCGACGACGACCGCTAACTGCTGGTGGGCGCGCACGAGGTCGTGGAGCGCGTCCGAGAGGGTCGCATTCTCGGGGACAATATGGGCCTTACCCATGAGTTCGCGGACCTTCACATCACGACGGCCCTCGCCGGCGGCCTTCAAAATATCGCGGCGGCGGACAACGCCGACAATCCGGTCGGGGTTGCCTTCCCACACCGGCAAGCGGCCATGCGGAACGTTCGGATACATGCGGAGCACATCGCCGACCGAAAGGTCGACATCGACCGCCGTGACCACGGGCCGCGGCGTCAGGACCTGCGAAACCGGGATATCATCGAGGCGAACGGCGTTGGCAACTAAGGTGCTTTCAGCCTGCGTGATCTTACCTTCGCGAGCCGCGGCCTGCGCCATACTGCCGATATCCGCATCCGCGCGGTCAATGCCCGGCTCTTCCGGTGGCGCTAAGGAGTCGTGCAATTTACCAAAACTCCGCAGCACGGAAGCGGCCCCGCGCACCAAGGAAAGCGTGGGCGCAATCCGCGGCGCGAGCGAGATGCGGAGGTGCATCCCGAGCTTGCGAGGTAGCATCACCGTCAGCCACGACATCAGGAAAGAAACGGCGACAATCACTAGGGCAATCCCCACGGCCATCTGCCACCCTGCGACGGCCTTATCCATGAGCCTACCCCCAAGCAGGATGCCGCCGAGCAAGGCGCTCATCCCGACGAAGGCCGCCGTCAGGACTTCGAAGGCCGCCAAGGTATTACCCTGGTCACCACGGCAACGCTCCAAGGCCACGGCCGCCTTCGCATCTTGCCGGCGCAACTCCTCGATTTCCCCCGGGGAAAAAGCGGCCACGACCCCTGCCACGAGCGAAACGCCAGCGGCACTTCCGTTAAGGAGGATAAAGAGAGGCCAAAGAATACCGACGTCCATAAGAGCGGGGACGCTAAGGCGATGGTCGGGCGTTGGCGAGGGAGAATCCCGACATTGACCGCGACGGGCTCGATGGAAACAATCCGGCCATGAACCCCCGCGAGCTTAAAATCGTCTCGGCCCTAGCCGTCTTCCTTTCCGCCGCCCTCCCGACATCCGTAGGAGCCGTGGCGTTCCGCGCCCAACCCATTCTCATCTCCCTTATTCAAGGTGAACCGGGCGCACTGCCTGCAGTGACTGGCTTCTTCTTCAACCACTTCACCGCGGCGCTCCTCACCCTGCTCGTACTCGGCGGCATCGCGACCTGGGTCGCCATCAAAGGCTACCGCCAAGCAGATGAGGAAGGCGCTAGCAAGATGGCTACGCTGCTCGTCGCCGTCTGCTTCTCGGCCGTCGCCAGCGTGGGCTTCCTGACGCTCTTCATCCTCTCGACCGCGCTCCCGCTTTACACTAGGCTGACTAATCGCTGAGCACGCCACGCCGCCAAGTCGGCCAAGCGGGCTTTAGCTTCGGCCTGATCGGAGGAGGGCAGCCACTGAACTTCCCCTGCGGTCGTTTGATAACGACGGGCCAAAACCGCCCCAGCCGTGAAGGTGGAGCGCAGGACGACGACCGAACGAGCGTCCACCGGAAATGGCACGGCCACGTCGACGCAGGTCCGGCCAGCTAGCGCCACGATTGAACGGAACTGTGCCGCCGCCGTGCCCGCTAAGCGTCCGGTGGAAATCGCCGGGAAACACCAACGCTCACCATCCCACCAAGCCAAGGAACTCCGCGTGGCTTCGCTGACATGGCCAGCCGCGTCACACTGGACGCCTTCGGTATCGCCGCGATCGGCGATGGATTTAAGTTCGCGCCAGGCGGTGGCGGAATTCTGCCAAGGCCCGCTCTTGGGGCGCGGCAACCACTCCGGCACATCGCGACGCGTCTGCAGGGCGAATAAATCTATCTCGGATGGCGTCGGTGGTAGTGGCCGCACGCTGACCCATTCGCGCGCTAGGGCGTCGGGGCGAGCCGCGACAATTAAACGAACAGTCGCGTCGGTGAGGTTGGCTGGCGCCAGTAACTTACGGAGGATCGGCGACCAAGCTTCCGCCGAGGGCCCGGCGCCCAAGTGCAGGCGACGCGGGTCGAGCCCCAGGCGCGGACAGGCCAAGGCTAAACGCGCGAGGTGATCGGCGAGGCAGGCGACCTCACCGCCACGGAGCGCAAAGGTCTCGAAGAGACACCGCCCGGGCTGAAGGGTCGCCACGTCAGCGCCATCGGGGGCATTCAAAAAATCACCCGAACACCAAGCTAGCATGGAGGTAAGGCGGCGCGGGCGGCCGCCAGTAAGGGCGCCTGCGCCTTACGCCAGGATTCTGCGTGTTCACGTTCGGGCTGCGAGTCGGCGACAATACCGGCGCCGGCTTGAATAAAACTACGCCCACCCGACGTCCACAGGGA
>CAIXHF010000038.1 GCA_903919185.1 uncultured Opitutia bacterium
GCAGTCGCGTCCCTACCAACGAAAGAGCCCGGCCTGGCGGCCGGGCTCAAGTGCACGAAGCTCTACGCCGGCTTAGAAGCGGCTGGAGAGGCTGAGGTTGAAGCGGTTTTCGACGAAGCCGTTGTCGCTGGTGCGGTATTCGTAAGAGGCTTCGGCGTTGAACTCGCCGAGCTTCCAGCGGTTACCGATGGCACCGACGACGTAGTTACGGTCGGCATTCGGCAGGGTGACCGCGACGCCGACATTACCACCGTTGGTGAGCACGGAGACGTTGCTGGACTGAGCAGAGCCACCGAAGTCGCTTTCATAGCCAGCGCGGACGAAGGGGGTGAAGCTGCCGCCTTCGAGCGCAAAGGCCTTGGCCAATTCCACGGCCGCGGAGGCGGTGTTGGTGGACAGGCGCTGCGTTGGGTAGCTGATGCCGCCAACGCCGGCTTCGGCGTAGGCATCAATCTTGGCGGTGGAACGGGACAGGCCAACCGTCGGGATCACGGACCAACCAGCGACTTGGCCGGCCGTCGCGCCGATGACGAGTTCAGCAGAGAGGCTCGTACCCTTGGTCGAGCCCGAAGGCGTCGAACCGTAAGCGCCGGCGGATTGGATGGAGTCGAGGTCCTGTTGGCCTGCGGTGACCGTGAAGCTGCCGAAGAAGACATCGCCGCGACCGATGACGTAGGAAGTCAGGCTGCGACCAGTGAAGCCGAGGTTGGAACCATCGGAACCGTTCGAGCGGCCGTCCTGCATGCCGAAGCCGAGACCGAAGACGAAGCCGGGGGACATGGACCATTCCAGGCCGAGGGCGCCGGCGGAAGTCCGGGAGTCCAGGGCAGGCGTCAGGGCACCCGCATCTTCGGAAAGATTGCGGATGCTGCCGTCGAACCACCAGCGGAGTCCGCCCGTGACAGCATGCGTGGAGGGTAGGCCAGAGGCGCAATACTGCAAAGGCTGGTCGAGCACCGAGGCATCGAAGTCAAAGGCGACCGCCGGGGCGGCGAGGCGCATGCTGCCGGTGAGGCGGCCCTTGAGGATGGAACCGAAGCTAGTGCCCATCAGCTGGGTGGAGCGCAAGGACTTGGCGGCCATGACGGGCGCGCGGTTGGTGGCAGAGATCACCAAGCCTGGGTCGACGTAGCCGGGAAGGGTCACGCGATAGACGAGGACGCGGTTAACATTTTCAACCGTCTCGGCCGCACCTGTGCCAGTCGTCGGGGTGACGACGCCGTTGTAGGCCGCGTTGAGCATCGTACCGCTCGGGGTGATGAAGTCGTTGTCGTTGCCGACGAGCAGGAAGTAGTCGTTAGGATTGGCGGCATCGAGGCAGGGGACCACCGAGAGGGCTTCCCACTTTTCCGAGAGGGAATTCACATTCTGCGGGGTGAGGCCGGAAACCGTCGGCATCGAAGCGACGCCGAGGGTGCTGAGGGTATTGGTGTTGAGGCCGAAGCGGGCGAGCTGGCGGACGTTGAGCAGGTTGACGAAATCGGTCGTCGTGGCGGCGACGATGCCAGCGACCGGAGCGAGCGTCGAGCCCGTGCCAGTGACGGCCGTGGTGTAACCGGTTTCGTAGGCAGTGCCCGCGAGGTTGGTCGCATTGGCGGTGCTCACGAGCGCGATGCTCTTAAAGACTAGGGGGTTGTCGGCGTAGCCCACGTTGGTGGAGGTCGACTTAGGGCCAGCGTTGCCGGCACCGTTACCATTACCGTCGCGGGTCAGCACCATGAAGGTGGTGTTACTCAGGGCGACGATTTCGGATTGGGCGGCCGTCTTATTGGCGGCGGCGCCGACGCCCTTGCTGCTGAAGGTCGGGAGCTCGACGAGGTAATGGCCGACGGGAGCGGAAGGCGTCGCGTTCGTTGAGATATCGTAAACGAAGAGACGAGTGTAGGAGCGGTTGTAATCGAGATTGCCCGGCGTATCCTGGCGGGTTGCGCTCTGGAGCATCGACACGAGGAACTTACCGTCGGGGGTAATATCCACGGCTTCCATGCCTTGGTTATCGCGGCGGCCACCCGTCTGCACGAGCGGGTCGGTGGCCTTGCTGATGTCGACGCCAGCCACCTGGGAGGTGAAGCCGGTCAGCGCGGAGGCCGAAGTGAACTGCGGGATCAGCGCCTGGACGGGCGTGATGACACCGCGTAATTTGCCGTCGCGGCTGACGTTGAGCACTGACGCGCCGTATTCATCGGAGATGTAGAAGCTACCGTTGGGGTGGATGGCGAGGCCTTCGGCATCGAGGGCCAGCTTGCCGTTGGCGACCGGGACGTTGGTGAGGCTACCGAGGGTCGAGGCAGTCGGGTTAACCGCCGTGGTGGCGGAGCCATTGAAGTCCGTGATCTTCGTGGTGCCCTTAAAAGTCAGCGTGAGCTGGGTCTGGCCGACGGTGTTGGTCGTGTAGTCGGGCGTGAAGGCGAGTTCGAACTTCTGGATACGGGCGGCGTAGTCGATCAGGCCAGCCACGTTGTAACCGCGGTCGGGCAAGGTGTAGAGCATGCCAGCGTAGGAACCATTGGCGTTTTTGCGCCAGGTCGTCACATCGACCTTGAAGGAGGAGAACGATCCGAGCGTGTCGCCAAGGCCGTCAATGCCGTTGGAGACGTAATTGCCCACCCCGACGAGGCCCTTGTTCAAGTAAGTCGCGCCGTTGAACGAGACCGACTTCGTCGCGCCGACGGCGGTCGTGTCGATATTGGGCGCCGTGTAAGTGATGGGGCCAGCGGACAACGTGATGGTGGCAGCGGCGGCGAGGAGAGCGCGAGGGAGGTGACGCATAGGGTGTGCGCACAATCCCGCCAATGATTTGAGAGTGAGCAATCTACCTAGAGTTAAGATTCCGCGTCGATTAGGGCGACCGAGCGTCGAATGTGTCGAGGCTGTCACCGAGGTGTTGCTCTGGGAGGAGAAGAGCAACAAGCGACCGTGCAAAGGTGCAAATCGGCCGATGGCCGGTGCAAAGGTGCAAAGGTGAGCGCGGCTGAAGGCCGCGAGGGGACAAGGTGACAAGAGTATGGTTGGCTAGGGAAATGGTAGGGGCGTGGCATGAGTAGATTACAGAGTACGGTGCGTTGCGAAGACCGTGCAAAGGTGCAAAGGTGAGAGGCGGAGGCGGAGAAGAGTACAGAGTAAGTGAGGGGAATGGTTGGCTGGAGTATGGTTGGCTAGGGGTTGTGTCGCCGCATAGCGGCGTGCACAAGCGGCCGGAGGCCGCAGCACAATCCGAGGGAGGCGAAGCGCCTGTCCGAACGGGGTCAGGCACCATCGCGAGAACGCGCTGAAGCCAGACCCCAACAGGCGCGGCTAGGTTGGCACGCAGTGCCAACCCTACCAGAGGCATGAGGCAGGCTAGGGCAGCACGCGGTGCTGCCCCTACCTAAAGACAAGAGGTAAAGGGGAACCGGGGACCGGGAAGGATGCGCGGCCGAAGGACGCCGCACAACGGACGCGACGCAGTCGCGCCCCTACCTTTAGTTTTTCCAGAGCCACTCGAGGGCGGCGGGGAGCGTGGCACCGACGGCCTTGCCGTCGACGTGGCCAGCTTTCTTACAGAAGACGTATTGGTAAGCGTAGCCTTTCTTGGTGAGGACTTCGGCCATGCGCTCGTTGGCCATGACCCAATTATGCAGCGAGGCTTCATCCCGATCCCAACCGTTATCCTTCTCGCCGACCTGCAGCCAAATGCGCAAGGGCTTCTTGGCGGTCTTCTGGATGAGGTTCTCGTGGTATTCCCACGCGCCGTGCGGGGTCTTCGAATCCGTCGGGTATTGCTGGTCTACAAAGGTGCCGGAGTAGCTCAGCACGCGGCGATACCACTCGGGGTGATACCAGGCCATCGTGAGGGCGGCCGCGGCGCCCGAACTGCCACCCATGGCCGCGCGTTCGTCGGGATTCTTGCTAAAAACAATGCCGTAGTCCTTGGCCACGCGCGGGAGGATCTCGGTCTCGATGAACTCGGCGTATTTGCCCGACATCGTGTCGTACTCGAGCCCGCGCTGGCTGCCCTTGCTGTCGCCGCCGCCGGATTCGACCATGACAGCGATTTGGACCGGCACGCGCTTTTCGGCGATCAGGTTATCCAGAACCGTGGCCATGCGCTTGGTGTACCAAGGACCATCGGTCACCACGATGAATGGGACTGGCTTGCCGGAAACATACTGGGCCGGGATGTAGACCTGCACCTTGCGCTTATA
>CAIXHF010000039.1 GCA_903919185.1 uncultured Opitutia bacterium
AGCACGATGACCGTATTATCGGCGAGGCCTTCTTTCTCGAGCGCATCTAGGAGCAGGCCGACATTGGCGTCCGTGTAGCTGATGGCGGCGTAGTAGCCGTGGCGAACTTGGCTAGCAAATGCCTCGGGCAAGGGCGTGAAGTCCTGCTTCTTGGCCTTCGGGGGTACATTAGTGTAAGCGTGGAACTCACCGCTGTCGTTATCGCCTACGGAGTGCGGCGTGCCAATCGGGAAGGCGCTGGCGGTGTTCGGTATCTTCGCGGGGTCATAAAGGTCCCAATATTTCTTCGGCGATACAAAGGGGAGGTGGGGCTTGGAGAGGCCCACCGCGAGGAAGAAGGGCTGCCCTTTCTTTTTTAGTTCGGCGAGCGTCTGGACCGCAAGTCGTGCGGTCTTGCCGTCGGTATAGTAGTCGTCGGGTACGTCACCGGCTTCAAAGGCGGCACCTTTGTTTTTGCCATCTTCACCGCCAGTGCCGGCTGAACGGTTTTCAGGCTTAGCGTAGATCTCGGCCTTGGGCGTCCCCCACGGCGTCGACCAGGTCGGGGCATCGTCAAAGCCGCCGTGGAAGATCTTGCCCATGCCTTGGGAGAAGTAGCCGTGCTCCTTGAAGTATTGTCCAACGGTCTTGACGTCGGGCAGGGCGACGCGGAAGTGGGTGTTGAGGTCCCAGACGCGCGTGGCGTCGGGGCGTCGGCCAGTCATGATCGAGGCGCGCGAAGGGCTGCAGACGGCTTGCTGACAATAGGCCCGGTTGAAGACCATGCCGCGGGCGGCGAGGCGATCGATGTTTGGGGTCTTGACGACAGGATTGCCATAGCAACCGAGCTCGGGTCGGAGGTCATCGACGGCGATGAACAAGACGTTAGGCTTGGGGGCGTCGGCGGCCGAGAGGACGGCGTAGCTCAAGAGACCAGCGAGCAGGCGGGCGGATTTAATCATTGGAGAAGTACCCAGACTTTGAGAACGCCCGTCCTTGGCAACCTTCTCCGTCTTAATCTTTCTTCAGATTCCTAACTGGCCCCTTTTTGGTCTAATTTAGGCTTATTTGAAGGCTTCGACCGCAGTTTTTTGAAACTCTCGGCGAATCTCGGAACCATCGGAGTTGGGGAGATCCGTCCGTTGAATTAGGAGGACGTAAGCTTTGCGACGGACGGGGTCGATCCAGGCTTGGGTGCCATAGGCTCCACCGTGGCCAAAACTCCCGGGGGAAAGGCTTTCAGTGACACCGATGGGGGTGGCTACGAGATGGAAGCCGAGGCCCATGTGCATGCCTTCAGCGAAGCTGACTTTCGGCATCTCGCCGAGCTGGTTTGTCGTCATTAGTTTGAGCGTCTCGGGACGAAGGAAGCGGTGGCCGTCGAGTTCGCCGCCGCGCAGGATCATTTGATAGAGCTGTGCCAAGTCATTCGCCGTGGAGAAGAGGCCGCCCGCGGGAATGGCCGTGCGTGACCGGTTTTGGAGCGGACTACTGAAGCGGCTATTGCCCGCGGCGATGAGTTCACCGGTGACCTTGTCCTTGCGATAAGGCGTTGCGAGGCTCGCCTGCAGGGTGTCGTCTGGCCAGAAACTCGTGCTGTTCATGTCCAGCGGATCGAGGAAGTGCTTCTGCACAAAGTCCGCATAGGGCTGACCGCTGACGACTTCGATGATTCGTCCGAGCGTATTGATACCCGTATTGCTATAAGCCCACTTGGCTCCGGGAGCGGAGACCAATGCGGTGCGGCCCGAGTGGTCGACCATGGCGGCGAGCGGGATGGTATCGACCGGTTGGTTGGCCGCCGTCGGCATCGCGGCGGACAAGCCACTGCTATGCGTGAGGAGGTCGCGGATAGTTACCGGCCGCGGGGTCGGGACGGGCCCCGTGGGCGTGGCGAGATTTTGTGCTTTGAACGATGGCAGGTATTTCTCGACGGGGTCGTCGAGCCCGAGCTTACCTTCTTCGACGAGCATGAGGACACCCATCGCCGTGATGGGCTTAGTCATCGAGGCAATCCAGAAGACGGAGTCCTTGCGCATGGGCCGGCCGCTAGCGATGTCCGCCAAGCCGAAGGCTTCCAGCGCGATGATACGGTCGGGGCCCACAACCATAGTGACGGCGCCGGCGAACTCATGCTTTTCCTGTAACTCCTGGAGGGCAAAGCTGAACACGGCATTGTTATCTTCCAGGCTGACGGGCTCCACTGCGCTGTGCTGTGCGCAACCACCGGCGAGCAGGGCCAGGGTGAAGCAGGTCAGGGGCAGCAGGGCAGGGCGGCGCATGGGCATAAGGTGGCCTAACGCTGGCCGAGTTCAAGCGTCCTGTCGGCGGGCCTCGCCCATCCTTTACATTTGGGCGAACCGACCTTTAGTCCTACGTTCACATGCAACCTTCCCGGCTAAACTTTAAGTTGGAGGCGGTCGCCAGCGGCTCCCGGGCGCGCGCGGCGACTTTCCGGACGTTGCATAACGAGGTGAAGACGCCGCTGTTCATGCCCGTGGGCACGCAGGCGACGGTTAAGGCTCAGACATTTGATACGCTCCTGGAATCGGGGTCACAGATTCTGCTCGCGAATACCTACCACCTGTTACTCCGCCCCGGCCCCGAGGTCTTCCGTCATTTCGGAGATATCCACCGCTTCACGGGCTGGGAGAAGTCGTTTCTGACGGACTCCGGTGGCTTCCAGATTTTCTCGCTACCGCACTCGCGTTCTATTGAGGAAGAGGGCGCCGAATTCCGCAGCTACGTCGACGGTAAGAAGATTCTGCTCAGCCCAGAGGTCAGCATCGGCACGCAGATGGCCATCGGGAGCGATATTATGATGGTGCTCGACCAGTGCATTCCGTCGACAGCCGACGAAGCCACGGCCCGCCGCGCACTCGAGATCACCCAACGCTGGGCGGTCCGTAGCCTCAAGGCCCGTGGCGAGTCCCCTCAGTCCATGTTCGCGATCGTGCAGGGCGCCTTGTACCCACACCTGCGCAAGCAGAGCGCGGATGGGCTCACACAGTTGCCCTTCGATGGTTTCGCCATCGGTGGCCTGGCCGTGGGCGAGGAAAAGCACCAACGCGAGGATACGTGTGAGGTCGCTGCAGCCATGCTGCCGGCCGACCGACCGCGCTACCTCATGGGCGTGGGTACGCCGCTCGACCTACTCGAAGCCGTCCACCGTGGGGTCGATATGTTCGACTGCATCATCCCGAACAAAGTCGCACAGTTCGGCACGGCATTCACCTCGCGTGGGCTGCTCCAGTTACGTCGTTCGGTCTATAAGTTCTCCGACGAGAAACTTGACCCGACCTGCCTCTGTCCGGTCTGCCGTAAGTATTCCCGCGGCTACCTCCATCACCTCACCAAGACGCAGGAGCCCTTGGGCTGGACCTTGCTGGGGCAGCATAACATCGCGTTCTACCACCAGTTGATGCGGGAGATCCGCCAGAGCATCCTCGAGGATCGTTTTCTCGCGCTGTATAACGAGAAGCGCCAGTTCCTGCAGGTCGAAGACATGGATCATCCCGCGGTGCCGCCGAAGGTCGGCAAGGAGCGCCGTCCGCGCACGCTCGGCAATTACACGGTCAATATTGCGGAGGCGGGCTTCGCGAGTATTCGTCAGGTCTCTTCGGGCGAGATCATGCATTCGCACACGCCTCCGATGGAGGAGGCGAAGTCGCTTTACGTCGATCAGTCCGCCTTAGCTGAGCGCCTGCAGTTGCCTGCGGGGAAATCGCCCGAGGAAGTCCCTGAACTCGTCATCTGGGACGTCGGCCTCGGTGCCGCTGCCAACGCCATGGCCGCGGTGCAGTGTTACGAAGCCGCCGCCGCGCAAGGCCCGGTTCGGCGTCTCAAACTCATTAGCTTTGAGAACGACCTCGATTCCCTCCGCTTAGCGCTCACGCATAAGTCTTACTTTCCGTATCTCCGACACTCTGGCCCTGACGCCGTGCTGGCCCGCGGGCAGTGGACGTCTCGCCAGTTTCCGGGACTGTTCTGGGAACTTCTCGAAGGGGACTTCTGGGAGCGCGCGCCGCAGGCCTCGGCCAAGCCAGACCTCGTTTTCTACGACTTCTTCTCGCACAAGACGGACACCGCCTGTTGGAAGCTAGCGTCCTTCGCGCGCCTATTTGAGCTCGTGCGCTCAGAACGTTCCGCCGAGCTCTTCACGTATTCGGCGTCGACCGCGGTGCGCGCGGGCCTGCTGCACGCGGGCTTCTTCGTCGGTGCCGGCGTCGGCACGGGCGTGAAGAAGGACACCACCATCGCACTCACGCCAGGCTGGTCAGGTGCCCCTCGCCATGCCTTGCTGGGTGCCGAATGGCTAGGGAAGTGGGATCGCTCGCAAGCCAAGTTCCCGGAAGGACTGACGGAGCCGGAACGCGCCGCGTTCGAGGCCAAAATCCGCCGTCATCCGCAGTTCGCGGGTTGAGCGGGTTTACTTCTCGATCACGCAGCGGTCGATTTCTTCGCCCTTCTCGTTGATGGTCCGCATCTCAAACTTCTTAGCGGTGAGGTCGACGACGCAGAAGGAGTGGAGGGCCTCGTAATACTTGGCGTTGAAGGGCGCGTAGTTGTCCTTTCCGCCGTTGGGGAGCTTGGCGAGGTTCTTATCGACCGTACCCGTGTAGAGCTTCGCCCCGCCGCCACCCTGCACGACATAGATGACGCCCTTCGGGTGCGTGTTCTTGGCCCCGTCGAAGGTTTCATCGAGCGTGAAGGCGCCATTAACATAGCTGGGCGGCGTCTTAGGTGCTCCGGAAGGATCGACGGCCTTTGGGTCATCTGGTACCGGCTTCGCGGCCACCGCAGCGGCTACGCCCGTCGCTGGGAGGAAGCGGAAGGGTTTGCTACGTTGAAAATTATGGACGTGGCCGGCAAAGACGACGTCGACGCCATTCGCCTCGAAAATGGGGGCGAACTTACGTTGGCGTTGGTCGCCGTAGTGAGTCGCCGTGACCTGAAAGGGCGGCATATGCATCGTCACAAACTTCCACGGCTGCTTGGTGGCCTTGAGGTCCTGGTCGAGCCAAGCCATAACGGCTGGGTCGTCGGATTTGCCGCCACCGCTGTTGTCGATGACCACGACGTGGGCAGCGCCGTAGTCGAACGAGTAGAAGCCGAGGGCAGGGTAGTTTTTGCCGGCGAGGGCCCGGAACTTAGTCGCGGCTTCACTCTTGGGGAGGGCCGTATTCCAGACGCCTTCGGGCATTCCGTTCTGCGGGGCGTTGAAGAAGTAGTAGGCCGCGTAGGCGTCGTTGAAGGCCGTAAGCTTACCGACGTAGGCGTCGTGATTCCCGAGGACGGCGTAGAAGGGGACGGTGGCCATCATAGGCGCGCCGTTCTTTTCGCTGGGCTCAGTGGGGTTGGTATAGGTACTCCAGAAATACTTCATGTAGTGGTACACGCGACCGGAGGGGTAGATGATGTCGCCCAGCAGTACCGTGTAGTGCGGCTTCTGGAGGCTCATCTGGTGAGCGATGACGTTCTGGCTAGCTTTGCCGTCGGCGAGGTCGCCAATCATGATGAAGCGCGTCGGTTTACTGGCGCTCACCCGCGTGTGCGTGGTCTGTTCACGCACCACCTTGCCGTCTAACTTCACGACGTAAGTGAACGAGCTATCGAGGGGTAGGCCGGGGAGGGCGGCTGTATAACGGATATAGTGCTGGTCCTTCTCCTGCGTGATCGGGGTCTTGGCGACGGCTGCGGTGAAGTCCATCGCCGCGGTCTCTATTTTCGCAGAAATAAGTTTAAACCCCTTCGGGGCGTACTCGACCGTGAAGCGACCAGGAGTTTGGTCGGTCACCCAGATGACACGCAGCTCGTCCGTGGCTTCGAGCGCGCCTTGCGGACCGGGCTGGAGGTAAGGCTGCGCCAAGATCGTCTGCGCCGAGGCGGCGGCGGTCAGGCAGAGCAGGGACAACAAGGACTTCATGGCGGGGCCCCTTTGCAGTAGGCGGGTTTTCGGGGGCGGGCAACAGGCTTTGCACCCGCTTCACCTTAGGAAACGCCATTATGCAGGCTTAATCTCGGCTTAACCTCGTTTTTGTTAAGATGTTCTTCAATCTCTTGAAATCGATGAAGCTGCCTCCTCTGCGACTCTTTCTTTGGCTACTGGCAGCGGCGGCGTTCTGCCAGCCGCCTTCCGGGTGGGCTCAAGCCGCCGACCCTGAAGGCCGGCCACCTCGTCCTGAAGACGGCGGTGGTCCGCCGCAACGTGCCGGTCAAGGCCAACGTCCGCAGCGCCCGGGTCAAGGCGGTCCTGGCGGTGGTGGCGGTGAACGTCCAGGTGGCGGTGGGAAAGGCCGGACTGGTGGCGTGGTTGTCAGTAACCGCCCCTTACAAGATCTCTGGATTCCTCCGCTGGTCGAAGGAAAGACCTTTAATCTAGAACTGACGCAGTCGACGCGCAAGTTCCTCGCTGGCACAACCCCGACGATGGGCTTCAACGGCGCCAGTTTCTGGGGTCCGACGCTGGTCTTCAACAAGGGCGAAACGGTCCAAGTCAATTTTAAGAATAACCTCAAAGAGGTTACGACAGTCCATTGGCACGGCTTCCACTTACCGGCGACGATGGATGGTGGTCCGCATCAGACGATTGCGGCTGGCGGGACGTGGTCGCCTGCGTGGAAGGTGGCGAACAACGCCGGAACGTATTGGTATCACCCGCATCCGCATGAGCTGACGCAGAAGCAAATCGCGATGGGCGCGGGTGGTCTCATCATCGTGCGTGACCCAGAAGAAGCTAAGCTCGGGCTTCCGCGTACTTACGGCGTGGATGATCTCCCGGTGGTGCTGACAAGCCGCCGCTTCACGTCGAGCAACCAGTTCAGCTATGACGGCGATAACGATAAATACGGCGACTACCTGCTCACTAATGGCGTGATGGACGCCCAGACGAAACTGCCGGCCCAGTGGGTCCGTCTGCGTATTTTGAATGCCGAGATTGAGCGCGGGTATATCTTGGGCTTCTCGGATAACCGTGAGTTCTACCAGATCGCCACCGATGGCGGCCTCGTCGATAAGCCCCTCCCCATGAAGCGTCTCACGCTCGTGGTCGGTGAGCGCACCGAGGTCCTGGTGAACCTCGGCGGCGATAAGGTCGGCGGTTCGCTCGACCTGATGGCCTATAATTCCAATCAGCCCTTCGGCTTTCCCGGCGGCGAGCCCGATAGCGGTGGCGCCAACGGGAGCTTACTGAATAACGGCGATTTCCGGGTACTTAAAATTAACATTACGGCCGCCAATGCGCAGAAGCTGGCGAATATCCCCGAGGTCCTCACGAAGAATCACTTCCCGACCGACTCCGAAGTCATGGTCCGTCGCAAGCTCACGGTGGCGGGGGGTCGTCCGACGTTTAGTTTCGATGGCCTGAGTTTCGCTATGACCAAGGTGAACCAGGTAGTGAAGCTGGGCGATACCGAGACGTGGACGGTGACGAATAATAATATCTTCGGACACGCTTTCCACATCCATGACGTGCAGTTTAAAATTGTGGGCCGGAGTGATCGCGCCGTCGGTGAGTATGAGCAGGGCTGGAAGGACACGGCGTACCTGCCGCGCGGGGCTTCGGTGACGTTCATTGCAAAGTTCGACGACTTCGCCAGTGATACCGATGCGTTCATGTACCACTGCCACATGGCGAATCACGAGGACGGCGGCATGATGGGCCAGTTCCTAGTGTCCAAGAACCCGTCCGCGCTCAAGAAAGACGCCTCCGGTGCCATTGTTTTCCGTCCGAAGATGGACCACCCGTTGACGGCTCAGCTCGTCGCTACGGCGGCCAAGCAGACCGGCACGTCCGCCCCGAACTTCACGTGGACCGACGCTGCCGGTAAGCCCACGAGTCTGACGGCTAATGCCGCCGGCCGCCCAACTTTATTGTATTTCATCGAAAAGGAATGCCCGTGTTCGCGCGAGGCGGCGGCCTTCATCAATCAGCTGCAGTCGGCGTATGGCTCCCATCTCCGCGTGGTGGGCATTATTAACGCCGACTCCACCGTGGCGGAAACGTGGTCCGCGGCCGCTAACGCGCAGTTCACGGTCGTGGCTGATCCTAAGTTCGAGGTCATCAACGCTTACAAGGCCGAGCGCAGCGCTTCAACCATCCTGGTCTCTAGTGCGGGTGCGGTCGTGAAGTCCAATCCTGGCTATAGCGCCACCGTCCTCGATGAGCTCTCCCGGCTGATCTCGCGCCAAGGCCGCACGCCGCCAGCGGAGGTGAGCTTCAAGAGTGCTCCCGAAAAGCTGACCTCAGGCTGTCCCCTGAAGTAAGCGCTGCTGACGGTAAATAAAAAGCCCTGGCTGACTCGCGTCGCCGGGGCTTTTTTTGACGGGGTTGAAAGGGTTACTTCGTACCGAAGAGGCCAGTGAGGAAGGTCTTCATTTCCGACCACGAGGCCTTATCCGCCGCTTCATTGTAGGCCGCGCCCTTGGAGTTGTCGTTGCCGGCTTCCTTGTGGGTGAAGCTATGCACAGCGCCCGGGTACTTGATCAGCTTATAGTCGACCTTAGCGTCTTTGAGTTCCTTTTCGAAGGCGGTAACGTCCTTCGCGGCGACGTAGGGGTCATCGGCACCATGCAGTGCAAGAACCTTACCCTTGATGTTCTTGCCGTCCGCCGGTGTCGGGGAATCGAGGCCGCCGTGGAAGGTGACGACGCCCTTGAGGTCGGCACCGCTACGGGCGAGTTCAAGGACGGATGTGCCACCGAAGCAATAGCCGGTGGCGGCGAGTTTGGAGAGGTCGGTGCGGCTGTCCTGCTTGAGGACGTCGAGCGCCGCGGTGAGGCGGGCTCGGAGGAGGGGGCGGTCCTTCTTGTATTTACCAGCTTCCTGTCCGGACGCCGGTGGTTGTGGGCGCACGCCCTTACCATAGACATCTGCGACGAGCACATTGTAGCCGAGTTCAGCCAACTTGCGGGCGGCTTCCTTCTCGTGTCCGCTGATGCCGGTCCATTGGTGGACGACGAGGATTGCCGGGCGTTTGCCCGTGAGTGCGTCGTCATAGGCCTGCCAGCCTTCGCAGACGACGTCGCCAGACTTATACTCGACGGATTTTTCGACGATGGCGGCGCCGAGCGGGCTGAGGAGGGCGACAGTGGTGAGGGCAGTGCAGTAGAGACGGGACAGCATGGTGGTGCTTAATTTGGACGAAAGGGGGTGCGTGGCAAGTATGTGTAACGGTTTTAAAACCAGCAGCAGGGTCGACTTTCGGGGATTTTTCATTATTAATAGTGGAGATGAAATTGCAGACCCGTCGTTCCGCCGAGC
The DNA here is from genome assembly GCA_903919185.1 of uncultured Opitutia bacterium. GTDB lineage: Bacteria > Verrucomicrobiota > Verrucomicrobiia > Opitutales > UBA953 > UBA953. The sequence goes on from CAIXHF010000039.1 coordinate 9,242, forward strand.
GCGGCCACGCCGACCATGGCTGGCTCCAGACCTGGCATTCGTTCAGCTTCGGGGAGTATCACGATCCGAAGCACATGGGGTTCCGTTCCTTACGCGTCATTAATCAAGACATCATCGCAGCCGGCGAAGGCTTTCCTCCGCATGGCCACCGCGACATGGAGATTTTTAGCTACGTACTCGAGGGGACCATCGAGCACCGCGACAGCATGGGTAATCATGCACA
>CAIXHF010000040.1 GCA_903919185.1 uncultured Opitutia bacterium
GCGAATACCATGGGGTGGCAGTGGGCCGGTGGCTGCGGGGCCGATGCCGCCCCTTATTTCCGCGTCTTCAATCCGGTCCTGCAGGGCGAGAAGTTCGACCCCGATGGCGAGTATGTCCGCCGCTGGGTCCCCGAACTCGCCCTGATGCCGGCGGAATGGATCCACAAGCCTTGGGAAGCCCCCATGCACGTCCTCGCCGAAGCCGGCATCAAACTCGGGAAGGATTATCCCGTTCCGCTGGTTGGCCTGACCGAAGGCCGCGACCGCGCCTTGGCGGCCCTTAAGGGAATGCGGCCTGACTAGAAGCGTAGAGGGGTTGGGAAGGTTGGGGCGGCTAACTGTATCGGGTAGGGTCGGTACTGCGTGCCGACCTAGCCTTAACTACAGCAGACGCTATGAAGCGGAAGCTAGGTCAGCACGCAGTGCTGACCCTACCTCGAGGCAGGCAGCAAAGGTCGTGGTGCAGTCCGGCCCTACCCGTTGACTCCGCTCGAGCACGGACCACGCTCACCTCACCCCGATGAGCAACCCCTCTGGCTCTGCTACCGTTCCTGAACGCCTGGTTTCGCTCGATGCCTTTCGTGGCCTAACGATGCTCTTCATGGCCTCCTCGGGTTTCGGTATCGCGCAAATCGCGAAGGCATACCCCGATTCCACGCTCCTACAGTTCCTGCACTACAACACCTCGCATGCCGCGTGGATTGGCGGCGGGGCGTGGGATATGATTCAGCCAGCCTTCATGTTCATGGTCGGGATGGCCCTCCCTTTCTCAGCCTCGCGAAGGGTGACCGATGGCCAAGAAAGTGGCCGGCGCTTCCTCCACTCGCTCTGGCGTGCGTTTGTGCTCGTGGCTCTTGGTGTCTTCCTCGCCACGGGCACAGGCAAGCAGCCTGAGTTCGTCTTCCCCAACGTCCTCGCCCAAATCGGCCTCGGTTATATTTTCCTCACTCTACTCGTTGGACGGGGCTGGCGCGTACAAGTCGGGGTGATCACGGTCATCGCCGTTACGACCTGGGCGGCCTTCGCACTGACGCCCACGGCCGCCGCCGACACGAATTGGCGCGCCCTCGGCGTAGCGCCCAAACTCATGCAGGAAGCCGTACTCCCTGGCTTCTTCGCCCACTGGAATATGAATGCGAACTTTGCGTCAGCCTTTGACCAATGGTTCCTCAACCTCTTTCCCACCGAGAAACCCTTCGTCTACAACGGTGGCGGCTATACCACGCTCAACTTCGTGCCCGCGCTGATCACAATGATTCTTGGGCTGATGGCCGGAGAAATCCTGCGTTCGGAACGAACCCCCAAAGAAAAGCTCCGCGGGCTGCTCCAGGTCGGGGCGATTTGCTTAGGCCTAGGCATCGCTGCTGGGCTGACCATCTGCCCCATCGTCAAGCGTCTCTGGACGCCCTCCTGGGCGCTCTGGAGTGGAGGCGTGGTCCTATGGGCCTTTGCCTTCCTCTACTGGCTGATTGATCTACGCGGACGCAAGGCGTGGGCATTCCCCTTGGTTGTTGTCGGCATGAACTCGATTGCCATCTACCTCGCGTATCAACTCTGCGGCGGCTGGCTGAAGGCCTTGGCGCGCACCTGGCTAGGGGCCAGCACCTTCACGGGCACCTACGGCGAAGCCCTACTCTGTCTTACCGTCCTCGGTGCCCTCTGGCTCTTCTGCTACTGGCTCTACCGCCAAAAGGTTTTTGTGAGGGTCTGAGGGTAGGACAGCACCACGTGCTGTCTTAATGATTTCACGAAAAGCAGGCGACCGATAGCCCACATCAGGATTAACGATACACGCCAGCGCAGTAACTGTGTTATAGTCTGGCCCATGAAACCGCGACTCCCGGGCCTTGGACCATTCATAACTGGATGCTTGGGCGCAGGCGCCTTGACCATTATCCTAGCTTTATTAGGTGTAGGTCTCTTCGGCTACGTAGTCCTAGGCTTCATGGAACTCCTAAGCACCGGAAGGAGCACTATGCTTGATAACATTGGGTTTGGACGTTGATCGCGAGAGGCCTCGCACGGGGCCTCGCACGGGGTCAGGCCGTACCCACTCAGGGCCTGAACCGAAAACCGTCACTTTAAGGTGAATTTTGGTTCAGCGCTCAAAAGGTACGGCCTGACCCCGTTGGCTGAGAGGGAATACCTATGAAGGCCCGGTGGGCGGTTGAGAGAGTGCGCTCAACTCCACCCGAGACAGAGGCGGCCGAGTCGAGGTGGCTGAATCGAGGTAGGGTTGGCACTGCGTGCCAACCTAGGGTGCGCTTCCGTTCCTCCCTAGGTCAGCACGCAGTGCTGACCCTACCACACAGGAGGGCGCGGCATAGCCACGCCCCTACCCGATGCAACTAGGGCAGCACGCGGTGCTGCACCTACCCTTCGCGCTAGCGAGCTTAGGCGAAATAATCGACGCCGCCCTGGAAGAGGGGCTGGTGCTTATTGCCGGGGATGTTCTTAGCGACGTTGGCGCCGGTGCGCTCGGAGTGGCCCATCTTGCCGAGGATGCGTCCGCACGGGCTAGTAATACCTTCGATAGCCTCGAGGGAGCCGTTCGGATTGAACTCGATGGCGTTAGAGGGCTGGCCGGCGGCGTCGCAATACTGGAAGGCGACCTGGCCGTTCTTCACGAGGTCGGCAATGACGGACGCAGGCGCGGTGAAGCGGCCTTCGCCGTGCGAGAGCGGAATCGTGTGCACTTGGCCAACTTCCATCCGCGCGAGCCACGGCGACTTGACCGAGGCAATACGGGTATGGGCGTAACGCGAGATGTGGCGGGCAATTCGATTATGGAAAAGCGTCGGAGCGGAGGCATCGACGTCGCGAATCTCACCGAAGGGTACGAGGCCGGTCTTGATGAGGGCCTGGAAACCATTGCAGATGCCGAGCGCGAGGCCGTCGCGCGACTTGAGCAGCTCCATGACGGCGTCACGCACGATGGGGGCCTTGATGACGGCGGCGATGAACTTGCCAGAGCCATCCGGTTCGTCACCGGCGGAGAAGCCGCCCGGGATCATGAGAATCTGCGAACGGGAAATGGCTTCGGCGAAAGCCTTGAGGGATTCGGCGAGGCCAGCGGCATCGAGGTTGCGCAGGACGAGGATCTCCGGCTCGGCACCCGCGAGGCGGAAGGCCCGGGCGGTGTCGTACTCGCAATTGCTACCTGGGAAGACCGGGATGATGACGCGTGGCTTGGCCACGCGAAGCTTGGGCTTCAGGCCGGAACGGACAGTGAAGGTGATGGGCGCAGGCACGCCCGGGGGCTCACTGGCCTTGGTCGGGAAGACGGACTCGAGCACGGCCTCGTGCTTAGCCAGCAAGGCGTCGACCGAAAGGCTGGTTCCCGGCCAAGCGATAGTCGCGGCGGTGGTGGTCTGACCCAACATGCGGTGCGGCAAGGAGCCGAGGTCAGCGACGGCAGCGACTTCCAACACGAGCGAGCCATAGGCCGGGATCAGGAAATCAGCAGCGGGGGCGTCCGCGAGGCTCACGCCGATCCGATTACCAAAAGTCATGCGGGCAAGCGCATGGCCCACCCCACCCTGACGGACGGCCGTGGCGGCGAGGACCTTGCCGGACTTCATCAGCGCATGCACCGCGGCAAAGCGCTCACGGGCGATCTTGAGGTCGGGCAGCAACGCGGACGTGCGCGGTACGTCGACGATGACCACCGTCGATCCGGCGCGCTTGAATTCTGCCGAGACGACTTGGCTAGCCTTGCCGGGTACGATGGCGAACGAGACGAGCGTCGGGGGGACATCGAGTTCCTTGAACGAGCCGGACATCGAGTCCTTGCCGCCGATGGCGGCGGTGCCGAATTCCAACTGGGCATCGAGCGCACCGAGGAGAGCGACAAGCGGCTTACCCCAGCGCGTTGGCTGACCACCGAGCTTTTCAAAATACTCCTGGAGCGTCAGGCGAGCGCGGGCGGGGTTGCCGCCGGCAGCCGTCAAGCGAGCCAAGGATTCCACCACCGCGCAGACTGCACCGTGGCCAGGGGACCATTGGGCAACCTCGGGGTTGAACCCGTAGGCCATGATGGTGCAGACATCGGTTTCTCCACCTTGGACTGGCAGTTTGGCCGCCATCGCCTCCTGGGGGGTGGACTGGGTCGCCCCGCCGAAGGGGTGCAGGACCGTATTAGCCCCAATAGAGGCGTCGAAACGCTCCACCATGCCCCTTTGGGCGGCATTAGGGAGGTCGGACAGGGCCTTCTCAAGGTCAGCCCCAGAAACGGCCCCAGCGGGCGTCTGGAAGGGGTGCTTGGCGGCGTCCGGGGCGGTGACCGACGCAGTCGCCGTCTGGGTCACGCCGTTGGTGTCGAGGAAGTCACGGGCGATGTCGACGACCCGCTGGCCGCGCCACTCCATGATGAGGCGACCAGAGTCGGTCACGTCAGCGACATGGACGGCTTCAAGGTTCTCGCGGCGGGCGGCGGTAAGGAAGGCGGCGACGTCCTTGGGCTCGAGGACGACGGCCATGCGTTCCTGCGATTCGGACAAGGCGATTTCGGAACCATCGAGGCCGTCATACTTGAGCGGCACGCGGTCGAGGTGGATGTGGAGCGAAGGGGCGAGTTCGCCGATGGCGACGGATACACCGCCGGCACCGAAGTCATTACAACGCTTGATGAGTTTGCTCACCGCAGCGTCACGGAAGAGCCGCTGCAGTTTACGTTCGGTCGGGGCATCACCCTTCTGCACTTCGGCGGAATTCTGTAACGCGGTTTCGGTGTGTTCCTTAGAGGAACCGGTCGCACCACCGACGCCATCGCGTCCAGTGCGGCCACCAACGAGGACGATCACATCACCAGGGACGGGGGCTTCGCGACGGACGCAGGCACGCGGACCGGCGGCAACGACGGCGCCGATTTCCATGCGCTTGGCCACGTAGCCAGGATGGTAGTGCTCAGCGACCAAGCCAGTCGCGAGACCGATTTGATTGCCATAAGCGGAGTAACCAGCGGCGGCACTGGTGGTGATCTTACGCTGTGGCAACTTACCCGGCAGCGTCTGTTCGTAAGGCGTTAGCGGGTTGGCCGCGCCCGTCACGCGCATGGCTTGATACACGTAGGAGCGGCCGGAAAGCGGGTCACGAATGGCCCCACCTAAGCAGGTGGCAGCACCGCCGAAAGGCTCAATCTCTGTCGGGTGATTATGCGTCTCGTTCTTAAACATCACCAACCACTCCTCAACCTTACCATCGATCTCAACCGGCACAATGATGGAAGCGGCATTCACCTCTTCGGAATCTTCCATGTCATCCAGGTGACCCGTGCGCTTCAGCTCGCGGCCGGCGATGGTTGCGATGTCCATGAGGCAGACCGGCTTGCCTTGGCGGTTAAGGCCGAGGCGAACCTGCTGGTAGCGATCCCAAGCGGCCTTGAACGGAGCGAGTAAAGGCGACGGTGCGAACTCAACCGACTTCAGCTCGGCCAAGAAAGTCGTGTGACGACAGTGATCGGACCAGTAGGTATCGAGCAGCTTGATTTCGGTGAGGGTCGGCTCGCGATGGGCTTCGTCACGGAAATGCTTTTGGCAGAAGACTAGGTCGGCGTCGGACATCGCCA
>CAIXHF010000041.1 GCA_903919185.1 uncultured Opitutia bacterium
GGTTTCAAAGACCAAGGCGCCCGCCTGACCAGCGGCACCATTGCCTGCGACGGAGATAGCTCCCGCAGCGTTCAGGTTCGTAGCGATGATTAATGTACCACCCGTAGTGACAGTGTTGTTGGAGGCAGGGAGCGAGGCCGCGCTAGCAATACGCAGGGAGCCGCCAGTGATAGAGAGGCCGCCGCTCGTGTTCACACCAGAGATGACATTATTACCAGCGGCGTTGATGAGGATACCAGCGCCAGAAATGGCACCAGAGAGGGAAATGACGGAGGTGGGCGAACCCGCGAGCGTCTGGCTAGTACCATCAATCGTCACTGCGCCCGTGCTGGAGATATTCTGGCTGGTCGCGTCCAAAGTGCCTGTAGAAGAAGCCAGGACCGTGCTGGCATTGGCGAGATTGAGCGTGCTCACGCCGACTGGGGCCAACGTACCGCCCTGGAACTGCAAAGTGCTGCCGCCCGTCACGCGAGAGTCCGAAGCTGTGATAGTGGTGGTAATAGTGCCAGGGGCAGCTGACGGAACTGTCACGGCCTGATTAAGGACCGGATTCATAAACAAGCTGTTAATCGTGAAACTGGTGCTAGTGGTAGAATAACCAACGTATCCGTAGTAATAGTTCCCTCCGCCGTTATTGTAATCGATACCAAAAAAAGAGTTATTCTCGCTGGTCGTAGTTCGGTAACCGCCACCTCCGAACTGCGTAGCGCTATTCAAAACGGTACCTGGGGCAACATTCCCTGGAGTAATTCCGACCGCACCCCATGCACCTCCTGTAGCAACCTGTCCCGAGAAGGGAAATGTCATCATCGGACCCATATTCATAAAACCAGGTGACATCAGGTAGAGAACGTTAGTCTGGCCATCCACTTTTCGCTGAAACCCCCCCACTGGATCCCAGGTAATCATGTAATACGTCGGATTCTGAAAAGTAAAAGTAACCGGCGTGGCTGGCATAGGCACATAAGTGTCAGCCCATGCATAGGTAGAAAACGCGGCGGCGAGGAGGAGGGCGCGGGGGAGGTTCATGCGGAGATTTTTCTGACCCCTCACCAGCCGTGCTCCAGCATAATATCACTGATAAAGCCAGTTGGTCATAAATAGGCAGGGTGTGCCAAAAAATGTCCACGGGTACCCAGCCGCAATCGACGCATCGCTCGGCTACCCCTAGCACCTTAATTAGTACGCCTTCGCCATCACGACGCGACGGGCGCTGGGCTCGCCGGTGACGATGCACTTACCGGGCTCGTCCTTCGCATCGAGAGGGATACAGCGGATGGTGACCTTAAGCTCTTCCTTGAGGCGTTTCTCGACTTCCTTCGTGCCGTTCCAGTGACAAAGGGCGAAGCCGCCGTGGATTTCCGGGTGCTCAGGATTCTTGGCGGTGAAGTAGGCCTTGAGGTCCTCCCAGGTATCAATTTCGCGGGTGTTGGCAGCCCGGAAGGCCTTCGCGCGAGCGAGCAGGTTGTCTTGGATGGCCTGGAGGCGATCGATGACGGTCGCGACAAAGTCCGCACGGGGGACGCCAGCCTTCTCACCGGTGTCGCGACGCGCGACGAAGACGGCGTTATTGGCGAGGTCGCGCGGGCCGACTTCGACCCGCAGCGGGACGCCCTTCTTAACCCAGCCCCACGCCTTATCGCCGCCGCGGATGTCGCGGTTATCGACGGTGACCACGAGCTTGCGGTCATGGAAGCGCTGGGCGGTGAGTTCCTTCTGGAGCGACTGGCAATACTCGAGGATCTGCGCCTTGGTGGCGTCGTCCTTATAGATGGGCATGATGACCACGTGCTGCGGCGCGAGGCGCGGCGGAGCCACGAAGCCGTCGTCATCCGCATGCGTCATGATCATGCCGCCGATGAGGCGGGTCGAGACGCCCCACGACGTGGTGTGGGCGTACTGCTGCGTAGCGTTCTCGTCCTGGAAACGGATGTTGCACGACTTGGCGAAGTTCTGGCCGAGGTAGTGCGAGGTGCCGGCCTGGAGGGCCTTGCGGTCCTGCATCATCGATTCGATGCAAAGGGTATCGACGGCGCCCGGGAAGCGTTCGCCTTCGGTCTTGCGGCCCTTGATCACGGGCATCGCCATGTAGTTTTCCGCAAAGTCGGCATAGACCTCGAGCATCTTGTTCGTCTCTTCGACGGCTTCGGCTTCCGTCGCGTGGACGGTGTGGCCTTCCTGCCAGAGGAATTCGGCGGTGCGGAGGAAGAGGCGCGTGCGCATTTCCCAGCGGACAACGTTAGCCCACTGGTTGATGAGAATCGGAAGGTCGCGATAAGACTGGACCCACTTAGAGTAAGTCTCGCCAATGATGGTCTCGGAGGTCGGTCGGACAATGAGCGGCTCCTCGAGCTCGCCCGCGGGGACGAGCTTACCGTCGGGGCCCATCTCGAGGCGCGAGTGGGTGACGACGGCACATTCCTTGGCAAAGCCGTCGACGTGCGCGGCTTCCTTCTGAATGTAGCTAACCGGAATGAAGAGCGGGAAGTAGGCGTTCACGTGGCCGGTCTCCTTGAACATCGCGTCGAGGTCGCGCTGGATGTTCTCCCAAAGGGCGTAGCCCCATGGCTTGATGACCATGCAGCCTCGGACGGCGCTATTCTCGGCCAGGTCGGCGTGCTTGATGACCTGGAGGTACCACTCGGGGTAATCTTCGGCGCGGGTCGGCGTGATGGCGGTCTTGGGCTTGGCGGCAGGCTGCTGGGACATGGGTTGAGTAAAGAGGGAAGGAACGCCGAAGGGCAAGACGGGTTCTTGTTTCGAGGGCTAGGTCGGTACGCAGTGCCGACCCTACCTATCCCTTCTTCGCCTTCCAGAACCGCGGGCGGCCGCTCATGTCCGGTAAGCCTTCGGCTTCGACATAACCATGCTGAGCGGAGAGCGCCGCCAAGGCCGCATGCTGGTCGATGCCGGTTTCACACAGGACCCAGCCACCGACGCGTAAGTGGGCCCGGGCCCCTTCTAAAATCTTCCGCAAATCCGCCAAGCCATCCTCTGGCGCGACCAGTGCAGAGACCGGATCGAACTGCCGAACTTCGGGCTCGGCGACAGCGACTTCCGCGTCGGTCAGGTAAGGGGGATTCGAAACGATGAGGTCATACGCATCGGTGACGGCGCTAAACCAATCCGACTCCGCGAATGCCACGCGAGCGGAAAGGCCGCAGCGCTCCGCGTTCTCACGGGCCAAGGCCAAGGCATCCGTCGAACGGTCTACCGCCTCGACGACCCACGCGGGGCGCTCCGAGGCCAAGGCCAACGCAATCGCACCCGAGCCCGTCCCGAGGTCGAGCACGCGCACCGCTTGGTCAGCGGGAAACAAAGCCAACGCGAGGTCAACGATCTCTTCGGTTTCCGGCCGTGGAATCAGTGCGCGCTTATCGGACTTCAGCACGAGGTCACGGAACTCTACTTGCCCGACGATGTGCTGCAGGGGTTCGCGGTTGCCGCGGCGGACGGTGAGCGCACGGAGCTTCTCGACTTCCGGGTCTGTGAGTAGCCGTTCGAATTGCAGGTAAAGGTCCAGGCGCTTCAGTCCGAGGCCAGCCGCGAACAAGTGCTCCGCCTCGACGCGTGGAGACTCCAGGCCTTTGCGGGATAGGAACTCCGCGGCCTTCTTCAGCGTCTCAAGTAGGTTCTGCACAGGCTTAGCGAGCGGCGGCGCGGGTTAGACGATCATTATAGGCCACACCAATCCCGGCGGCCTCGGCGAGTTCCGCTTGAATGACATCAAAACCACGGGCGTCGAGCTGACGAAGGAGATCGAAAAGGTGGCGCGCCCCTTCTTCGGCCGAGCCGTGTTCCGAAAGGTAGAAATCCGCGGGGCCTGCCGGGAGGTCGGAGCGACGCGCTAAGAGCAAGCGCGCGACCTTGCCTGAGGCGGCCGCAGGCGTCGTCCCACGGGCAAATAACTCGACGCGGGTCGCGGGGCTGTAATGACGTTCCAACATACCTGGGGCATCTTGAGCCGACTGCTGACTGGCCGAGCGCGTCACGACTTCGATGGGGCCAAATTTAGCCTGCAACGCTTCGAGGGTGATAGGCCCCGGACGAAGCAGGCGGGCCCGGCCGGGGACAGAAAGATCTAAGATGGTCGATTCAACGCCGTGGGCGCAGGCGCCGCCATCGACAATCCACGGACAACGCTCACCGAGTGAATCGCTGACGTGGGCGGCCTTAGTTGGGCTAACATAGCCAAAAGGATTCGCGCTCGGGGCGGCAAGCGGACGGACGCTCAGGCGAAGCACTTCACGGAAAATCGGGTGAGCGGGGATGCGCACCGCCACGGTCGGCTTGCTCGCGGTCACGAGGTCGGGCACGCAGGCCTTGCGACGCAAGACCACCGTCAAAGGCCCAGGCCAGAAGCTGGTGAGCAAAGCCAAGCGCTCATCGGGCTCGGCCACTTCCGCCAACGCGGCTTGGTCGAGCACATGGACAATCAGTGGGTCGAGTAAGGGCCGGCCCTTGATGGTGAAGACCTGTGCCAGGGCGGACGGGTTGAGTGCATCCGCTGCGAGGCCGTAAACCGTCTCCGTCGGCAGAGCCACGCAGTGTCCGGCCCGCAATAACTCCGCCGCACGCGCGAGGTCGGACGGCGACGAGGTGAGGAATTGGGCGGCGGGCGAAGGCAAGAGAACTCGGACTGTGCGGAAAGCCGGCAGGTCGGCAACCCCCGGACAACAAAAAGGCCGCCTAGGAAGGCGGCCCGGAAAAGTATCGGGTAAACCCGCTTACTTCATCGTGATCATATTCCGGGCGCGCTTAACGGCCTTCGAAATATGACGCTGCTGGCGGGCGGTGAGGCCGGTCAACTTGCGGGGCAGGATCTTGCCCGTCTCGGTGACGTAGCGCGTGAGGGCCTCGGGTTCGGTGAAATCGAAATCGAGGGGGTTACGGGAACGCTTGAGCTTACCTTCGGTAGTCATGGGAGGGTTTTTGGTAAGGGATGCGGGGCTTTGGGCAAGAAGGAAAAGGTGTTTTGAGGGGGGAAGGGTAAAAACTACCCAAAATTATGTAAAAAGCCCCTTTTAGCCCAGACCTAGGCCTGACGGGTCAGGCAGATAAGGAACTCCTTGTTCCCCTCCCCTCCCTCGATGGGCGAAGGAATGACCCCGAGGACTTCGGCGCCCGGCAGCTCCCGGCTAGCGGCGGTCAACGTTTCGACTACGCGGGCATGGATGAGTGGGTCCTTAATAATCCCTCGGCCTTTGTCGGCCTCCGCCCGGGTCGCCTCGAACTGCGGCTTGATAAGCGCCACGAGGTGGCCGCCCGGAGCCACGCGCGCCCAGGCCACCGGCAAGACTAAGCCGAGCGAGATAAAGGAGAGGTCCATGACCACGATGCCGTAAAGGGCGTGCGGTAATTTCGCGGTCGGTAAATCGCGGGCGTTGAACTTTTCGAAATTCGTCACGCGGGGATCGGTGCGCAGCTTTTGGTGCAGCTGCGCGGTACCGACGTCCACGCAGGTCATACTCGTGACGCCGCGTTGCAGCAGGCAATCGGTAAACCCGCCCGTGGAAGCGCCGACATCGAGTCCGTGGAGGCCAGTGACCTCGACTTGGAAATGCGTCAACGCCGCATCCACCTTCTCGCCGCCGCGCGAAACGAAACGCGGCGGTTGATCGACAGTGAGCAGCGCGTCCTCTGGAAAAGACTGCGAGGCCTTCTGCACGACGCTGTCTGGGCCGGAGCGTACCTTACCCGCCAAGATGAGGGCTTGCGCCATGGAACGTGAAGGCGCGAGGTTAAGCTTCAGCAGAAGCTCATCAGCGCGGATTCGACCAGGCTTGGCGGCCATGGAATCAGTCGAGGAAGCCCGTTAACGGGGACGTCGGCTGGGCCGCAATGGAGCCAGCACCGAGGCCCGACTCGCGGGCAATGCGCCCGGCTTGCACGGCTAAGGCGAAAGCCTGCGCCATCGCGACAGGGTCTCCAGCGGAAGCGATGCCGGTGTTCACCAAGACCGCATCGGCGCCGAGCTCCATCGCTTCGGCGGCATGCGAAGGAGCGCCCAGACCAGCATCGATGATGACGGGGACGCGGGCCTGCTCGATGATGATGCGAAGGAAATCGCGGGACAGCAGGCCACGATTCGTGCCGATGGGTGCGCCAAGGGGCATGACCGCCGCGGCGCCGACCTCTTCGAGTCGCTTAGCGAGCACTGGGTCGGCGTGGATGTAGGGCAGGACGATGAAGCCCTTCTTCACCAACTCACGACAGGCCTCGAGCGTCTCCACCGGATCGGGCATTAAATACTTGGGGTCGGGGTGAATTTCCAACTTCAGCCAGGAAGTACCGAGCGCCTCGCGGGCCAACTCCGCGGCGAAGATAGCTTCCTTGGCCGTGCGCACCCCAGAGGTGTTCGGCAGAATTAAATGCTTCTTGGGGTCGAGGGCGGAAAGAATGCCGTCATCCTGGGTACCGAAGCGCACGCGCTTCACGGCCACCGTGACGACTTCAGCGCCCGAGGCATCGAGAACCGCACGCAGGGCGGCGGCGGACGCATACTTACCCGTGCCCGTGAAGAGGCGGGAAGTGAACGTGCGATCGGCGATGCGGAGGAGGGATGACATCCGACTTCCGACAATCCGAGCCGCGGCCGAATTGTCCAGCCCTCGCACGTATAACCTAGGCGGAAACCGCGGCGACCAAGGCCCGGGCGGCCGCGGTCGGGTCGATTGCCAAGGCGATGGCGCCACTGACCGCGATGCCATGGGCTCCTTGCACGCGAAGCGCAGGGAAATCTGCAACCGTCACTCCGCCAATGGCGAAACAAGGCAATGGCGAGGCCGCAGCGATGAGCTCGGCCAAGGAGTCAGCGGTGTGGACCGGCGCATGCTTCGCCTTGCTGGCGGTCGCGCGTACGGGACCGACGCCTGCATAATCGACCTGCGCGCCACGCAGCCGCTCGAGGTGTGCCGGAAAATTTAAGGTCACCCCGACTACCGCATAAGCACCCAGCAGCTGACGGGCTTCGGCCGGCGAAGGATCGTCTGGCCCGAGGTGAACGCCATCAGCTTCAGCGGCCAAGGCGATGCGGGGCGAATCGTTGACGATGAAGGTTGCACCGTAATCGCGGCAGAGTTCGGCGATGCGCGCCGCTTCCTCGATGGCGGCCGCTTCGGGTAACGTCTTCGTGCGAAATTGAATCCAGCGCACCCCGCCCTGTAAGGCAGCGAGCGCTTGGTCACGATGGCCGAGCGGCGCCGCGTCGAGCGTGAGGAACTGCAGGCGCGGCAGGCCAGCCATTAGTGCTTACGCTTCAGCTTACGCGCGTCCTTCCCGGACCAAGCACGTTCGAGTTCAAGGAAAGCCTGGACGGGCTTAGCGCTTTCCCAGACGGACCCGATGAACGCCATCCCATCGAAACCCAACTCACGCACATGGCCGGCATTCTCAGGCGTGATGCCGCCGAGACCGTAGACCGGGCAACCACCTTCCGCGCGCCAGCGTTCCACAATCACTTGGAATTCACGGTGCGTGCGTTGCGGCACATAATCACGCTTCGAGACGGACGGGAAAATCGGGCTCAGGAAGAGGTAGTGGCAACCTTTGGGCGTGCTGCGCATCTCATCGTAAGAATGACACTTCAGGCTGAGCGCGGCCGTCTTGGGCCAGCGTGGCGGGATGCGATCGCCGGGTATCATCTGGAAACCAGCCAGATTACGGGAGAGCACCAAGTCTGGTTGCTCTTCGAGGACGATGCGGCTCCAGAAAGCCTCGGGGACCTGCTGAAGGAAGGCCTCGTATTGCCGCACATTCCAATCGCGAACCGACTGGACGTGCAAGCGGCCGAGGCCAGCGTCGAAAAGCTTAACGACCGTCTTGGCGTCCCAGGGCGAACGCGTGGGCGTAAACAGCACGAGGTTAGCCGGGGCGGGCGCCTCAGGTTCGGATTTAAAAAGACCTTGGATGAACTTAAGCATGAATTAACCGCCTTGAGCGGCGCGAATGACGAGGATTTGGGCACCGGCGACGAGGACTTGGGCCGACCAGCGGCTCCGCGGAACGACCTGCCCATCCACGGCGGCGGCCACGGCGGCCTCCTGGGCGCAGCCCAGCTCCTCGAGCAGGGCGGCGAGGGTCCCGGCGGCGGTTTCCCGGGGCTCATCGTTGACGATTACACGCATACCTGTGGGGCCGAACGTGACCCCCTTGGGGCGGGCTGGCAAGCGGAGGTTTGGGGTTGCGGCAACGCCCGACCCGCTTTCGCTTGCAGGCATGAAATCCCTCCGCCTGCTCGCCTCGTGCTTCTTGGGCCTCGCCCTCGCCCACGCCGCCGAAACCCCTTCCACCAATATGAAAGAATCCTCCGATCCCAAGGCCGCTCCGCGCGCCATCATCCACACCACCTTCGGTGACATGACCGTCGAGTTCTGGCCCGACGTCGCTCCGCGCACCGTCGATAACTTCCTCAAGCTGGCTCGCGAAGGTTTCTACGACGGCACCTGCTTTCACCGCATTCTGAAGGGCTTCATGATTCAGGGCGGCTGCCCCAACTCCAAGGTTGGCGCCAAGGGCCAGCCCGGTACCGGTGGCCCCGGCTACCAGGTCAAGGCCGAGTTCAATAACCGCTCCCACACTAAGGGTGTACTTTCGATGGCCCGCTCCTCTGACCCGGACAGCGCAGGTAGCCAGTTCTTCGTCTGCCATGGCGATGCTTCCTTCCTAAATAATAAGTACACCGCCTTCGGCAAGCTCGTCGACGGCGAGAAAGTCCTGGATAAGATCGCCGCCATCGCCTGCGTTGGCTCCGAGCGCTCCACCCCCACCGAACGCGTGGAAGTCACTAGCGTTGAAGTAGTTGGAGAAAAGAAGCCCGAGAAGAAGTCCGAAGAGAAGAAGAAGTAAGCCACTCCCTTCATCCTTTACACAATAACGACCGCCACCAACCTAGCGTTTCCCCATGAAATCCCTACGCCCCCTCCTCCTCCTGCCCTTGGCTGCTGTTGCCGCTCAGGCCTACACCCTCGAACTGGAACTCGGTAAGAGCCACCCGACTGGCCACCAAGACAGCAGCGTCGTCGGCCTGACGATTGCGACCCAAGTCAATGAAGCCTTCAGCGTCGGCCTGAACCTGAACTCCCGAGGCCTCATCGGCGGCACCCCGGCCATCGACCTCGATGCCCGTACCGCCTTAGCTGAACTCACCTACGACCTGAACGCCCGTGGCGGCATTCGTCCGTTCGTCGGCGCTGGCGTCGGTTACTCCTGGCTCTCCGGCATCGGCTCGACCTCGAAGTCCGTCCTCGCGACCGACGTGTTCGCTGGCGTGCGCTTTGCCCTCTCCGAGAACCTCGACATCGGCTTCACGATGAAGAATACCCAGTTCATCGGCGTCAAGAACTCGTCGGGTAGCACCAAGAACACGCTCTCCGACTGGTCCCAGTCCGTGAGCCTGCGCTTGAAGTTCTAAGCGACACCTCGCCCCACAAAAAGGCCGCCCAGTGGGCGGCCTTTTTTATTGGCTAAATAAGCGGGCTCAGGGCGTCAGGATGCCGCGGTCCTTCAGCCAAGCGCCTAAGGAATTAGTCCATTCCTTCGCGGCTAGACAGCGGTCGGAGGCGCCCCAACCGTGGCCACCCTTCGACCAGACGTGGACTTCGGTGCTACCGCCCAGAGATTTGAGCTTAGCAGCCAAGGCCATCGAGCCTTCGGCCGGATACGAATCGTCGGCGCTATGCGCAAAGAACGCTGGCACGGGCTTCGGGCCCTTCGGGGGAACGACGCCGTCGGGTCCTTCGCGGAGAACACTGTCAGGCTTGTCCTGCACAAAGAGATACGCGGGGTAGACCATCACCGCAAAGTCCGGACGGGCCGCACCCGCTTCCGCCGGCGAGTAGGCCACACGGGCGGCTAAATTACCGCCCGCGGAGAAACCGAGGATACCGATCTTTTGGGGATCAGCGTTCCACTCGGCGGCATGAGCGCGGACGAGTTCGATCGTCTTACGGGCATCCAGCACGGGGACGATCCAAGGTTTTTCGTTATCCCGCCGGGGCACGCGGTAACGCAGAACGGCGGCGCCCACGCCTTGGGCGTTGAGGCGACGCGCGACCTCGGCCCCTTCATGCTCTTCGGCCAGGATGCCGTAGCCGCCGCCCGGGCAGACGATAATGAAGGGAGCGTTCGGTTTGGCCGCGGGCCAGACGACGAACTCCGGAATCATCACGTCGGTCCGGTGGCCATTCTTATTGAGGATGCCTTTCGGATCTTGGCCTGGCTTCGCTTTGAGTGTTTCGGCTGGAGGCGCTCCCTCCCAGACAGGGACCGGAGCCGCCGGTTCCGCCAGTAGGAGCGCGGGGAGGAAAAGACCGGCGAGGCGTAGGGTTTTCATTCGTGTCGAAGGGCTTCGATGGGGTCGAGACTGGCCGCGCGGATCGCTGGGTAGACACCGGCGATGAGCCCCACGACCACCGAGAAAGAAAGGCCTTGGACCATGATGATCCAATCAAACTTGGAGACTACCCCGGTCGGCACGGCCTGCATCAAGACGTAGTTCATAATCGAGACGATGCCCATCGAGACGACTAAACCGATGAGCCCACCGAGGACGGAGATCACCGCCGCTTCGGAGAGGAATTGCAGGAAGAGATCGGAGCCGCGCGCGCCCACGGCCTTGCGGACCCCAATCTCACGGATGCGCTCATTAATGGAGGCCAACATCACGTTCATGATGCCAATCCCGCCGATGAAGAGCGAAATGCCCGCCACGCCGCCGAGCGAAAGCTTGAAGGCCACCTCCGTCTTGCGGAAGTCCTCGAGGGTCTGCTCGTTCGTGGTGAGCGTGAAGTCCTTTAGCCCATTGTGCGTCTGTAATAGGGTACGTTCAACCTGCTCGACCGCATAGTTGAGATCGTCGCCGGAAGCCACCTGGAGGCCGAGGCCACTGAGTCGATCGTTGCCGTTAAACTTCGAGGTCGCGGTGGAAATCGGGATATAGACCCCGCTGTTACGCCAGCGCCACATTCCGCCGCCCCCCTTCCCCTTACCGGAGGCCGACCGGATCTCCATGCCTTGCGCTTCGATATTATTCAGGAGGCCAATGACGACGAACCGCTTACCCTTGACGCGGATGACCTTCCCGAGCGGGTCGACATTCGGCGGAAAGAGTTCCGCGACGATGGAGGAGCCCAGCACACACACATCCGTCTTATGCAGGATGTCGAGGTCGCTGATGAAGCGCCCTTGGCTCGGGTCGACCCAACGCTTCGCGACGGGTAAATAATCAGGGGTCACCCCGTTGATCATTGTGTTAACTTCGCGCCCCTCCCAGACGAGCTTTTCGAAACCGACGCGGGCTTCGGGCGAAACATAACGAACAATCGGGATAGTCGCCTTAATCTGCTCGACGTCGCGCAAGGTCAGGCCTTCGGAAAGTTCTGCGAGGTGCTCCTGCTCCTTCGGGAGGGCCTGCTTTTCTACCGTAATTTTCTCGATACCGCCCATGGCATCCACAAATTGGCGGAAGTTACCAACCATGCCTTGGACGACGGTGACCATCGCCACAAGCGAGGCAACCCCGAGGATAATGCCCGACATGGAGAGCAAGGAACGCACCTTGTTCGCCCGGAGTTCCCGCAGGCCATTGATGACCGCGGCGCGGATACGAATAAGGAGTTTCATTGGCGGCGGTCCTCCTGCACCTGGCCGGCCCGCATGGAAATGACCCGCTTCGCTTTCGCCGCCACGGAAAGGTCGTGCGTCACCACCACGACGGTGATGCCTTCAGCCAAGAGGGACCCGAGCAGGTCGAGGATACGGTCGACGTTCTTGACGTCGAGGTTACCCGTCGGCTCGTCGGCGAAGACGATGGCTGGGCGGGCCACGATGGCCCGGGCGATGGCGACGCGCTGACGTTCGCCACCGGAGAGCTGGGTCGGCCGGTGCGTGAGGCGATGCGACATCCCCACGCGTTCGAGGGCAATCTTCGCGGCTTCCTCGCGCGCGTCTTCGGTGAAGTCTTCGCGATAAAGGAGCGGCAAGGCGACGTTCTCCAATACGCTCAGTCGCGGTAGAAGGTTGAAGGACTGGAAGACGAAGCCGACGCGGTTCGAGCGGTACCAAGCACGGCGGTCCGCGCTAAGATCCGAGACTTCCTCGCCCTCGAAGAGGATACTACCCTTGGTCGGCGTGTCCATGAAACCTAAGATGTGCATCAAGGTCGACTTGCCCGAGCCCGATGGCCCGAGGATGGCGATGTATTCGCCCCGGTCAAAATTGAGGTCGACGCCGTCCAAGGCATGCACGGTCTCGTCGCCCATGACGTAGGCCTTATGCAGGCCGCGGATGGTCGCCAGCGAAGCCATGCTCAGCGCTGGACGGCCTGCCGGACAAGGCTGACGGTTTCGCCGGCTTGGACGCCCGACTTCACCTGCGTGTAACCTGCATCACTGAGCCCAAGTTTGACCGGGCGGCGCTCCCACTCACCAGACTCTCCCTTAGCGTAGATGATACGCTCATTCCCTTCGACGAAGATCGCGGACACCGGAATCGTCACGCAGCCTGCTTCGCGCGCCACCAACACCGAGAGGTTGGCGCTGATACCTGGGCGGGCACCATTGCCGGCCGCGAAGGAGACTTGGCAGGGGAAGACGCGCAAGTCGGGGGTCTTCACGTCGGGCGTCCCGAAGGGCGCAAGGAAAGTGACCTTCCCCTTCTTGGTTAGGCCGGGAATCGAATCGAAAGTGATGGTCGCCTCGCGATCCAAGGACAGGCGGGTCGCGGCAAATTCATTGAGATTCACGTCAACACGGAGAATCGAGACATCCGACACCCGCATGAGCAACGTGCCGCTATTGATGGACTGGGCGCCGATAACGACCTGGCCTTCGACGAGATTATTGGAGTCCGACACCGTCCCCTCGTGGGGGGCAATCAATACCGTCTTACGGACATTCTCTTGGGCCTTTTCAAAGCGCGACTGGGCGACATCGCACTGTAGCTTCGTCACCTCAAAGGCGGTCCGGGAATCTTGCAACTCGCGGTCGGACACAAAGCCCTTTTCGCGCAGGGCCTCGGCGCGCTTAAAGTCGCGCGTGGTCTTTTCGAGGTTAAGCGCCTGCAGCTGCACATTGCGGCGCGCCTCATCTTCGTCGGCCTTCACCAGCAACGGGTCGAGCTCGATGAGAATGTCGCCTTTCTTCACGACCTGCCCATCCTTAACATGGATTTTCTGAATCTTCCCACTGACCTCAGCCTTCACGTCACTGAAGAGCACCGGCCGCACATAACCGGCGGCATCGACGGTTTCCTCGATATCGCGAATGGCCACCACGGATTCAATCGGGTTCTGCGGAAGGCCGCCCTTGGGGCCGCCGGGCCGGCGACCGCCCTTTTTGCCACTTTCTGGCCACCAATACCAAGTCGCACCGGCCACGAGGGCAACGGCAGTGAGGATAACTAAATTCTTCTTAAGGCTCATGGGGTGGCGGACAAGGGAGGGAGAGTGTCTTCCAAAGGTAGGCCAGCGCCGACCTTGGCTTCGGCGGCTTCAAGGGTGAAGCCGTGGCGAGTGAGGAGTGAACCATCCAGACGGGCGACCCGGGCGGAAGCGGAGCGGGCGTCCAGTAAGGACTGAATCCAATTCAGCTGGGCGGCATCCAAGGCCGCCTGCGCCTGCAGCACGCGGAGAATGTCCGACTGGCCAGCAGCGTAGCGGGCCCGTTCACCTTCATAGGACTGTCGCTGTAATTCCAAGGCAGACGTGGCCGAGGCCACGCGCGCACGGGCGGCCTCGAGGTCCCGCCAAGTAGCACGCGCATTAAAGACTAAGTTTTGACGGACGTCAGCCAAGCGGAGTTCCGCCTGGCGACGGGCACGGCTTGCGGAACGCAGGGCCGCCTCAGACTCGCGGGAGCCGAGCGGTAGGCGATAGGTCAGGCTGATGCTGTTACTCCAGCCGGCAGAGTCGCGTAAACCATCATAGGCCTGATGCAGCCCAGAAACGCCCGGTCCGTAATTTGCGCCCGAGAGCGTCAGGTCCAACTGCGGCGCATCGTTCTGCCGAGA
>CAIXHF010000042.1 GCA_903919185.1 uncultured Opitutia bacterium
ACCTCTTACTTCACTGGATTCTGACTACGCTTCACCAGATCGGCTAACAAAAGTTGGACGAGACCGCCGCCGCCGTTGTCGCCGCTACCGCTCACTTGCACGTCCGGTGTGATCTTCAATCCGGCGGCCGTGATAGACTTTACCATTTCGACCGCGGTCAGACCGGCCGGCGTCAGGGCCTCGCCACCGAGACGATAGGCTTCCGCCGTCGCCTTACCCTTCGATTCAATCACCCCAGCTTCCGCATCGCCGACTTGCTTGATGCGTTTTGCTTCCGCTTCCGCGACCATCTGAATCCGCTGGGCTTCACCGCTGGCCTGTTTGACAACCTGGGCGGCCTTGTGCTCCGCGACCACAATACCGGCCTGTTCCGCAATAATCCGCGGCTGGTTCTCGGCCTCTGCCTTGGTCTTCTCGAGCTCAATCCGGCGTAGTTCCGTCTTCTGCTGTTCGTCGAACATCGACCGGCGCACTTCCGCTAAATTCTTCTGCTGGGTGGCCTCCATGAGCTGTGGGGGGAGGTGAATATTCGTAATCATGACCGAGACGACCTCGACGCGATACTTAGCTAAGTCGGCGCGTACTTCCGCTTCGGCCTTACGCTGTTCGTCAGAGCGATTCTGCTGATAAGAGATGGCGGGCGACTTGGAAACCTCGCCGCGGAAGATACCGTCAATCTGTGGGTGAATGACGTTGCGCTCTAAGGCCTCCATCGAACCCAACTTAGCGATCACATAAGGGGCATTCTCAGGGAGAACTCGGTACTGGCAGCGGACTTCGACTTTCATCGGGAACCCGTCGTTCGAGACGACTTCAAACGGATCGAAGGTACTCTTCATATCATTCACCCCCGCTTCGTCATCCGCCCATTCGACCGAACGCATCGTCGTGGGCACAATCACGATCTGGTAGACCAAGGGATTAATGTTGTATCGACCTGGACCAGCGACTTCCCGCTGGATGCCGCGGAAGCCAGCCGGCACGACGTGGCGCTGCATGGTTTCGGCATTAAGACGCATTTCTTCGGCATCCGTCGCACTGGCATCGAGCCCCGACTTCGGACCAACCGGTGGGCTCACCACCGAGGGGTCTTTGCCATGATTTGAAATCAGCACCGCCACCTCGCCCTGCTTGACTTGGGTCTGGGGCTTACTCGAGATCGAGAACAGCGCCGTATTGATGTAATAAGTGCCCGGTGCGAGAATCGCCGTCTGGGGACCACGCTGGCCGCCATCCCGCAGGAAGGCTTCCCCATCCTGGAAATTATTGGCACTGGCGGGACTGTCCGCGACAACCTCACCCGGGGTCATGGGCTCGCCCCCGAGGGATTCAACGACGCCGATTTGGCCGTCACCAACGGAGACCGCATCGCGGATCTCGATCTTAAACATGCCAGTGTGAATATTGTAGGTACCGGGACGGAGGATATCGACCTGCGGGCCCTTCTGGCCGCCGTTTTTCAAGAAGAGTTCCGCTTTCTGGAAATTGTCGTGGCCCTCAACCGAGCGACCAACCAGCTGTCCCGGTCCGAGGGTTGCCCCGTCGCGGGCCTCGATGATGCCAATTTTACCCTGCGGGATGCTGGTCTTCGCAATGAGTTGAATTTTGAACAAGCGCGGATGAATCTTGAACTGCCCATTCGTCAAGAAGCGCAATTGTTCGCCGCGGACGCCACCATGCGTCAGGAAGGCCTCGGGGTTTTGAAATTGGCCATGATTTTCGCCCGCGAGATCTTCCGCAAAGATACGGCCGGAAGGCATCTGGGCGCCATCGGTGGCCGTCACGATACCAAGCTGGTTGGGCCCAATCACCATGAACTCCGTCGTCTCAATGACGCGCACAACCGGCCAAGCGATCAGTTTTAACCCCGGCGCTAGGTAGGCGGCCTGGATACCGACTTGCCCATTCATCGCAAAGGCTCGCCCTTCTTCGAGTTCATTACCCAAGTAGCGCCGCTCGGTCAGGGCAATCTCCGTTGCCCCCACATTAACCACCCAACGGGTAAACAGATAGATTCCCAAAACGAGGCTGAGTACTAAAATGACAGTGAGGACGGGTGACATACCCAAGTATCTCGCACATCCTGCCACCTACTACAACGGTATACCTATTATTAAACTAAAATTAAATAATAATGATACCCCTTATCATTTAAATCAATGCCGTGCAGCCAAGCTGTGATCGTGATGACTCGTATAGTCTTTCCGATTCCCCCTTTTCAACTGCCTCGGGTAGGGATAGCACCACGTGCTGTCTTAGCTGCCTCTGGTAGGGTTGGCACTGCGTGCCAACCTAGCTGCCTCTCGCGAGCTCCGCTCGCGGGTAGGGGCGCGACTGCGTCGCGTCCGTTCGCCGATCGACGTCCATCCGCCTGCCAACACCCCCCTCAAAAGCTAGATACTTGATAAACTTTTTGTGTTTACAGAAACAAACAGTTGTCCAAAAGAACTCTACATGAACTACCTAAAGTCGTTTCTGCTCACCCTCGCCTTACTCGCCCTTGTCGGCTGCGCCCACGGCAACGCGCTCAATAAGATTTCCGTCGGCATGACCAAGGGACAGGTCATCGAAGAACTTGGAGAGCCTACCTCAGTCGCAGCCCAAAATGGAATGGAAGTGATGCGCTATGACCTCTGGAAAGACTTCTGGCAGCGAAGCCCCGGCGACTACAAGTCCGAGTTCTTCGTCAAGATTGTCGGCGGAAAAGTACAATCCTACGGCCGCATGGGTGACTTCGATTCGACGAAGAACCCTGCCCTAGATCTGAATATCCGGAATCGCTAAGCGTTAAACCTCTCCATTTTAAAGAGCCAAGTTTCCCCGAGATGCTTGGCTCTTTTATTTAGGAAGCCGTCAATCGTTGTGACCGTACCTCGTCTCGCCGGCAGGGACAGCACTGCGTGCCAACCTAGCTGCCTCTCGCGAGCTCCGCTCGCGGGTAGGGGCAAGGCTTCGCCTTGACCTCCACCATAGGAGGGCGCGGCGAAGCCACGCCCCTACCTCATGCCTCCCAAATCCGTACTCCGTACTCTGTACTCTGTAATCTACTCCTGCCACGCCCCTACCTTCCCTCCGCAATCTGTACTCCGCACTCTGTAATCTGGTTCCACCTTCGCACCTTTCCACAGGAGCTCTGCTCCGATTTACACTTTTACACTGTCTCTTCCCCTTCGCTTTCCCCATACCTCTCCCGTGCTCTCCAAATCTTTGTTCAAGCTGGGGCTGGAATGTCCGGTGCGTCTGCAGCACGCCCTGACCAAACCGCCGCTGCCCCGACGTTCCCACGACGACGAGTACCTGCGCCTGCTCGCCGAAGGGGGCTACATGTTCGAGAAGTTGGTCCGCATCTACCACCCCGGCGAGGACCTCTACGTCCCCGGCGAAGGCGCGACCGAGGCCAGCGCCCGCACGCTCGCCCGTATCCGCGCGGGCGATGGGATGCTCCATGAGGCCACTTTCGCCCATGGGAACCTGATGGCCCGCTCCGACATGGTCCGCGTCAGCGGCTCCACGATTGACCTCATCGAAATCAAATCCGCCTCGACCGCAACGAAGTCCGACGGCACCACCGACGCTTCCATCCTCCTCAAGGCCGATTGGGAGCCCTACGTCGTCGACCTCGCCTTCCAAGTCCACGTCGCCAGCCTCGCCCTCCGCGCCGCCGGGATCGACAAGACCATCCGTGCCTGGTTCTACGTCCCCAACATCGCCGGCACCGCTGGCCCTGAAGAGGTCCGCGGACTCTTCTCCATCACCCAGACGGGCCCAGGGAAGCGCCCAGAGGTCACTTACCGCGGCAAGGCCAAGCCCGGCGACGCCACGACCCTGATCGCCATGCTGGACGCCTCTGAGGCGGTCGCGCGTTGCTACCCGCAGGAGGAAGCCATCGCCGAAGCCGCCGAGCGCCTGTCGGGGCACATCCAGACCGGCCACTGGCCTAAGCCCGTGCTCGGCCTGAAGTGTAAGGCATGCGAGTTCAACGTCCCCGGGCAGACCTCGGGCTACGATGCGTGCTGGGGCACCCAAGCCCGCGCGGAGCACCACCTCTTCACGCTCAGCCGCCTCGGCAACCTCGAGCGCACCAAGCCCGGCTTGGTCGAGCGCTACATCGCCAGCTCGGCGCCCCGTGCCCCGCGTGTCACTGACCTCGAAGACGAGGACGTCGTCGGCAAGGGCATCATGGCCGCCACTTGGAAACGTCAGATCCTCGCCGTGCGCACCGGCCAGCCGTTCCGTTCCGAAGAACTCACCTACAGCCCCGGCGGGCTCATGCACTGCCTGCCTGAGAACTACCCGCTCTTCTTCCTCGATTTCGAAGGCACGCGCTGCGCCCTGCCCTCCGCCCCCGGTGCGCGTCCGTATGGTCAGGTCGCGTTCCAATGGAGCTGCCACGTCATCGACCGA
>CAIXHF010000043.1 GCA_903919185.1 uncultured Opitutia bacterium
TCAGATGAACCGCAAGGTTCCGGGGGTTCGAATCCCTTCCCCTCCGCCAGGATACTTTAACGTAAACCCCTCGTAATAAGGGGCTTCTGTTAGTTTTTGCCGCGAAGTCTCCAAGCGTGCTGGTTTGCTTTAAATGTAGCAAACTGAGCCCATGTGCAGGGCTTAGCATGTCCATAGCATGTCCATAATCCAGGCGTGGTCCTGATGGCTCAATATCGCAGACCTAAAACGGAGTGTGTGAAACAAGACTAAGGCCTAACACTTGAGCATTATTCACGCGGACAAAAGCTTGCCGGCGCAGCTCCATACGAGCTTCCTTACGGTTAGTCTCGTAATTGACAGAGAGCACCACCGTCACCCCATTAGACCCCTCTGGCTTGCCCTCAGAGGCGGGATTAGGCGGGGGCGAGGGGATATGATAAACAGGAGAAAACAGGGGGGTGCTTTTGCGTTGGAATCTCGCAAGTGTCGGGCCACGCGACGCGGGGAGGGGGTCTTAGAAGGCTTCCTACCGGGGGGGTATAGGCCTACGCGGTCGCCTCTAGGTTGGGCAATACGGCCTCTCCAATGCCCCGCCAAGGCGTCGGGACGTCTCGCGAGTATCAAGACCGCACGGAGGCCTTCCGAGAGGGTTTTGTTTTTGCGTCGCTTCACTGCGTGGCCGTGACCGACGACGATCGAGTGCGTGAGCTCGACGACGTGCGGCACCGCCCTTGTTATTTTACTTTAGTTAAAACTTCCCAAGTTAGTCCGCCATTACGCGATCTAAAAAAATACATTCCCTCGGCAATAAGTCTGTTGCTGGGCAAGTATGTTAAGACGTAGATAATTGAGCCGTCCGCGCTGGTTGCCAGGTGCTTAATTTGGTAACTAAGTCCAGAGTCGAAGAACATAGGAGAGTGGCTACTCTTCCACTCGGCTTCATCTTTAGCGAAGGCACAGGCGGTCGAGAATAACAAGGCTAGCAGGGTTGGTTTGAGGTAGTTTTTCATAGCATCGTAATACAACGCCAAGCCCTAGTCTTGAGCAAGCCCTACCCCTATAGCCGAACGACCCGACCGCAACGCCCCCTACTCGCCTGTCCGCGCCTTGCGTAGTTTGTTGGCGTAGAGCGAGCAACCGAGGCCACATGGATGATAAAAAGGCGTTAGAGGAAGATGGCCGCGGTTATTGCACTGTTGGCCATTTATCAAGATTCACCTTAATTATCCAAAAAACCCAAAGCACCACGCCAACCACGAAGAGAAATGAGGTTATCACGAGAATCCTAAACTACTTCAACCAGGCTGGAATCTTTTCTTCCTGAGGCGCGTTTTTGCTCTCTGCCTCGGGGTCGTTCATCTGGACAGTATGCCCGGCCGATCGCGTGGCACAAATACAAAAGCGTCGCTTCAAGGTCCATGTGTGCTGGCCTCTAATAGTTTTTGTAAACCCCACCAAGCCCACACCAAAACGCCCAGCACGACGGAAAAAAAGACGATAGAACAACCTATTATCCATTTCTTTGGGGAGTCTAAATCCGAGGCGTAGAGCGAGCAACCTAAGCCGAGCAAGATTAAGGCCAGGCCTCCCGTCAGGGTTTTCCAATAGTCAGGGTTTATTAAATTACTGTTTTGATCCGAAACTATCGCTATCAGCATAATCCCTGCACCTATCACAATGCCCGCCCACGACGACTTGCGGAGGAGAGTCTCGGCCGAGCCGGGGGTGGGTTTAGTCATTCGGATAGACTGCCCGGCCGACCGCGGGGAGCAACCCCTTTGCCCAAAGGAATCTTTTAGGCACCCCCTGGCCTGTTGTGTGGCACGTCACCAGCCGATTTCTCGTCAAAAGGCTTGGGTGATTTTGAACTAGAATACAATAGGCCGCATTAGGCGCCTGTGTCCATCTTGTCCGTGACTTGTCTTAGCACACTAAGACGCGATTCCGCCCTTTATTGATAGGCACAAAGACCCTCTTATCCTTACTTTGTCTTAACTTTTCATAAATAGAGTTAAGTTAAGAAATAGCCCGATGCTGGTCGGTGGAGCTGTAATCCAACAGAGCAAAGACAAACACGGTTTCACATTCGCAACTCCATACCCTGTACCCTCTTGCCCGTGTCCAAGTATGCCGGACAATTAACGGACAAGGGGCGGACATAATCAGGTCAGAATGGATCATGTAAATTTAACCCGTCCAGGTGCTGCGCTATGACCGCCCCCAGCACATTCACGCCGGCGCCCTTGTAAGCCCCTACGCGCATGGAGGGTTTACAGACGGCACCGGGTAGTTGCTTCAGAATCCCTTTTACGCGCTGAGCGTCACCCAGCCATGGCTCGTCCTTAACCAGTGCCAACAATCCGGCTGCGTTGACGGCGAATCGCACGCCCTTCCCTGCATCCCATTGGACACCGGCACGGCCCAGGGCATCCCGTTCCAAATCTCCGCCCCCATTACTAACAAGAACCAGTAGCTCGCCCACGGTTCTCCGCCGCCCACTCCCGTCGTCAATGAAGCTCGTCAGCAACTGCTTGAGTAGAGCCCCGCTTTCGTTGTCCTGCTCGCCCGTAAATGGTGCAGGGTCGAAGTCTTGGGCAATCTGCGCAGCCTCATCTTCCGTAAGCTTCCGTCCATGGCGCATGGCCTCCGCGCCCGCTAAGTTCTCTGCCCAAAGCTTGCGAGCACGCTCGTCGCCCAGCCTCGGGGTCAGCGCTGCCTTGATCGACGCTGCGTTAGCGATTCGGACATGGGCGAGGCATACGGCCCGCCGCGCCAACCTGCCAGCGAAGCCGGGAAGCTCTACGGTCCGCGCCGCCAGTAAGGCGGCTTCAAGGTTCCGCGTCGTTTCGTCCGCACCGACCCTCGTCTTAATGTCCACGACGGCAAATCGCGACCTATCCCGATCGCGTGAAAGCACCGAATGAATAGAGGCGAACAAGCCTGCTGTCCTCAGCTTATAGGCCCGCGAGGCTCCGCCGGGCGTCCCCTTTCGAACTACTTGCCCGTCCCCTTCTCCACCCAGCCGCAGTAATTCAAGGATGCCTTGCAAGCGCTCGCGCCCCCTTTCCTTGTCCCCCTCTGCCTCGTCGTAAGAAAACGCCAGGGCGTCATTAGCCCCACCCATTTCCTGCCTTAGCCCCGCCTCGGTCGTACCTGCTGCTGCCTTGACGATAAATGAGCCACACGCGGCCTCTATCAATTTTAGGGTATGGGATTTACCGGCGCCCTTCTCGCCTGTGAGGTAAAGGTGCGCCCGCATGCTAACGGTACCGACTGAAACGGCGTTGAATGTCCAGCCTGCGCAGACTGTTGCCGCAGCCTCACTGCCGGTCTGCACGCTAAGCAGGCGAACGAAGGCTAGGGCCTCGTCATCCGTCAGCGGTTCGTCCGCTAGCTCCAGGGTGCCGCCTGAAAGGTAGGTGCGCCCAGTCGGGCTGCGCCACCCCGCCGGCGACGGCAAACCGTCCACCAGCAGGCGACCCGCTATGCCGGAGTTAAAGACGACGCCGCTACCGTCCAGCCAAAGCCCACGCCCGCGGAGGGTGTCCGCTTGCCTTGTCGCGTCCCAATAACCAGCAGCCACGCAGCGCTCCCGCAGGACGGTACCGGCACGCGAATAGTCGGCGCCCTTGCCTTCGTCGTTAGGGAACATGGACGACCACCAACCTCCGTCCGTATGCACACCCAGCAGCTTACCCTTACTCGTCAGGTCACCTGCTGGCATTGATACGGGCCGCATCGTGTCCAAGGGGAGAAACCAAAACCGTGTTTCGTCGTACCCCAGGCACAGGAAAGGCCATGGTGCCTCCGCGTCGGCTGGCGGAGGGTTTGCGGCCTCCCATTCGTCCCAAGTTGAAGCCCCTAAATCGACGGCAACCACACGCTGAGCTTTGTCTCCCCGAATCGCACCAGGTAGGCGAGCCATTTGCCCGGGCTGCTTCATCGTAGCTGCGTCAAACCCCAACGGCAGGGCCATGCGACGCACCAGCTCAGCACGCCGGTGCCATTCTTCGAGCGTGGGTGCGTCTAATTTAATCCAGGCATGGAGCGATTTGCCGGCGGAGTCCACGACGACGGACACGGGCAAGCCCGTCTTACGTATGCTAGCCAGCTGTTGCTCGCGTGGGTGTTTGTCACCCTCCATGAGCATAAAGCGGAAACATGCCACGCCAGCAGCGGTCCCGGTGGCGTCCTTCTGCGGATTAATTCCCATCCAGGCGCCGGCCTTTGGGTGTTCGTTCAGCTCGCCTTTCGAGATTAGACCGGCAAGGACAGCAGCAGCCATGAAGTCGCCTTTGCCGGCGGGTTGCCACTTGCCTTCCTTTTCCGTGGACCCACGCACAACTCGCACCAGCTCGTCGGGATTGAACAGCCGTAGCAAAGTGTCGGTAGCGGAAATCTCTTCCAAAGGAAGCTGCTCAGGCGCCGGCAATTCGATAGGGGTAATCGAATGCGCCTTCTTACGCGCCACGGGCGTGACAATGTCACGAGCGCCATTTTTAAACCGTCCGGCTAAATTAGACTTGTGTGCATCCTCAACCATGCGGCGCAGGTCCTTCTCAGGCCAGGGCGGAAGGCATCGCGCGTTGTATTCCGTCGCAACGGCCCAAGCGTCCCGAGAACCTAGAGAGAACCCAGCAACGGCGAGTAGGGCCTGCCATGTATCACCTCGCCCCCCTTGCCCTTGGATTGCAGCCGGCATTTTGCCGACATACTTCCGACAGCGCTCGAGCTCGCTCATGGGTAAACCCTCCCACGAAGACTTGAGGTGTTGCGCACGCGCTTGTCCCAGGCGCTCAGGTTGCGCTCCATAGCTTCATCTGTCCAAGGTAGGCCATGCTTTGCTTTATAAGCATTGATGGCGTCCCACTTCTCAGGCCAGGTGTCCCACGCGACGCATGAGAAAGCAAAGGCCCGGCGAATGTCGGCCGCGTTAGCGCTTAGGCATGCGAACCAAGCACGCAATCGCGCCTGGTTTCCGTTTCTTGGCGGCGTTTCAGTGGGCAGGTTCATAGCGCCCCCCCTTCCTTCTGTTCCCATCGGGCGGAATGACGGAAACGACGCACACCGACATCACACTCTGCGATCGGAAATCGGACCAAACGGGCGGAAACAATGAATGCAGGCAGGATGCCGCGCCGACGCCACTCATCCACGGTGCGGGCGTGGACCTGGTATCGTGTCGCTAGCTGCTCACGCGTGGCCCACGCAGGGGCAGTGATTTCGTCGGCGGGCTTCACTTGTGACCCCCTTTGTTACGACTGATTAGACGGTTCATAATCTGCGGCAGCAGGTAGCGCACGCTGCGCTTTCCGATGCGCACGCAGGGTAGCGTGCCGGCTGTCGTCCATCGTGACACGGTTTCGACGCGCACGCCCAAGTGCTTCGCCACTTCGTTTCGCTTGAGCAGGCGTTGGGCCGCGTGCTTTTTCTTTAATGTTCGTTTCACATACTTGTTAAAATTGGAAGGACGCAGTAAAACATGCGTCTTAACCCAATAAACATTGGTCGAAACCCATAAATTACCCCTCATTTTGGCTCACCTCAGACCTTAAACTATTTTCAGGACATGGTGTCTCTTTGGGAGATAAACACATGATTTGCAGTGACTTGCACATTAAATTATATTTTCGCTCACCGGTTCCAAATCATGCTTCTTAAGTCAAAAATAACGCCCTTGCCCCTTTATTTATTGATCGGAAGCCACTCCTTCTAATTGCTACCTCCGTTATCATTGGGTAAAACTAGCACCCAAGCCGTGCACCATTATCTTGCCCCTAGTCAGCATTGGGCGAAATAGATTCGGCAGTACTTCTATCATTTGTTTATTGGGCTTTTCAAGGTTTCAGCTCGAACAGGGCAAAAGTTGTTAATTGGGGTTTCTTCTGTTTTGCACAGCCATCATCTGGGGGACGATTCCCCACTAAAGTAATAGAGCCAATCGAAGCCGGGCATGTCTTGCGGACATTGGTAGTCGGTCAATTTACGGCGCAGACCATTTTAAACATCTGGGAAGCCAAAATATAAGCCCTCCACTCCCCACTGAAGGCCTCAATATATAATATATTTTACTTATATTAAATGCACCTTGATCGCGAAGTTTAACTTGATCCAATTACATAATGGACGAACTCGAAACCAAACCATCAAAGGAAAATAAAGTTAGGCCCATATCAACCATCGTTGAGCTGCGAAGAAGCGGTCATCTGGACCTTGATGCGGACTATCAGAGAGATGACGTTTGGACTGAAAAGCAAAGGTGCTCACTCATCGACACTGTAATTAACGACTTAGATATCCCAAAACTTTATTGGTTTGAAAAAGGGGCCGGTAAATTTGAAGTGGTCGACGGAAAGCAACGCATAACCACATTTTGCATGTTTCTGGACAACGAGTTTCAGCTTAAAGATGGCGACTATGCTGGAAAGTTTTTCAAGGACCTTCCCGTTGAAATAAAATCTCAGATACTAGAATTTAAGGTTGTGGTAATGCAGCTTAGTGGGGACAGGTGGGACGAGGAGATCGTCCAGGACATGTTTCTACGATTACAGAACGGTACGCCGCTAAATCCGGCGGAGAAGCGTAGGGCGATTATGGGCAAAATGGGGGTAATCGTTGACGAGCTTGCCTCAATGAAAGTGATGGCAGAAAACTGTGCAATTCCAGAGACAAGATTTGGCAGGCAGGACGCAGCTGCAAAAATAATCCACCTTGCGCTAGGAAATCCAGATATCAAAGCGTTGGCGATTGAGGCCACTTATAAGCGGGGTGGGCTGACCGAATCGCACGACAAAGTCCGTCTAGCCAAACGCGCGCTGAATATCCTTTCGAAAGGCTTTAAAGGGCGTGGTGTCTTTTTCAAAAAGTACTCTATCATATCCGCAACAACTGCGATCATCGAACTGCTTGATTCATACTCGTTCTCCGAAAGAGAGGAGGCTGTTGCTGACGCATTACAGCTTCTTAATAAAAAGCGTGTTGAAAACGATAAAACCCCTGCAAGCACTGAAGAAGGTATGCTACTGACGAAACTCACTGCCGCAGCACGTTCCGACCGTGCAGACCATATTAAATTTCGGCATGATTACTTCCGAAAGGTTATTATTTCAGCTGGCATAACTCCAACGGACTCAAGGCGTACTTTTAACCCAGAGGAAAAGGCTGCCCTTTATTTTAAAGATGGGAAAAAGTGCCCTATGTGTAAGGTGGAATTTCCCCTAGACGAGATGGAGGTGGACCACATAATTCCATTTTCAAAGGGTGGACCGACGTCTTTATACAACGCGCAATTACTTTGCATGAAATGTAATAGGGCAAAATCTGCCAATTAAATCGTTCTGTTTTTGTTGTCGGTTCCCAACAAATTACACTTCTAAATCCAGAGATACTATCGCGCTTTACGGCTTTTCGCCTTAGGCATGATTATTACCTCTCCGTGCGGATTCTCCGGATCCACGGCGAACCAGAGTACTGCTTCGTCAGGCGTTGTGAGCTGCTGGTATTGCCTTCTAAGCATGTCAGGCGTGTGGCCGGCTTCCAGCGCCGTCGCCGCTAGGTCCTGCGATTCCGCCAGGCGATAGGACACCGACGATGCGCGCAGGGCGTTACGTTCCCACGCGACCCCCGGCAAGGCGCTGCGCACGCGGGCCTTTATCTGCTTACCCATAGTGTTTGCCGTTGCGCCGTTGTCGCCGCCATAAATGAAACCACCCTCCCGACGTCGCTTGAGCAGATAGCGCAGTAGTGCAGGGCGCAGGGGTATTGTCCGACGCATGCCCGTCTTAGATGCGCTTGCCTCGATTCGCAGGTGACCGCCTGGGAGGATGTCGGACCACTTTAGCGCAGCGGCCTCAGCTACGCGGACAGGGCAAAACGCTTGAATCGCAAGAATCGGGCGCAGGTCCTCGTCGGCGGCAGACAGAATTAGCCTTAGATCCTCGGGCGAAATCAGGCGAAGCGGGCGGTCCTTCACCTTACGCTGCTTCACCTTCCTCACCGGGTTAGCCGTCGCCCAATCTTGGTCCATGGCATAGGAGAATAACAGCGAAACGTAACGACGCATCGTGTTAAAGCTGACAGGTGCGAGGGGCTTTCCCTGCTTAGTCCTGTATCCATCCAGCCAAGCCATAATTGCCTGATGCCTGACCGTGGAGACCTTTGCCTTGCCGAAGGCCCTCACGAAGGCGCCCAAGATAGATTCAAGCGACCGCAGGTGCTTATCCGAACATCCCGACGCACGCGTGGCGGAAATTAGGTGATTCACCGCATCGCTGACCGTCTTAGACACGCCAGCTAGCTCAAGCTCCCGTACAAAGGAGTCTACGGCATCCGTGAGCGTGTGACCGTAGGGCCTCAGTTTGTCGGCGCAGGCTAGGGCCTCGCGCTTAAAGTCGTCCGACAGGCCGGCGGCGAGGTTCCCCATCGATGCCTTATCCGCCTTTCTCTCTGCACAAAAGTCGGCTGCCTCAGACTTACTCCTAAAATAACTGCGCGCCAGCACCAGCACGCCCTGGTCGTTCAGCCGGTGAAAGGAAACCGCCCAAGCGCGATCGGGCCGTCCTGCCTTTTTAGCCCACTTCTGCGCTAACGGCGTTAGGATGTATTTTGTGTTACGCATGGCTTGTCTCGAGTGTGTCCATGTGAGCATCTATCATGTCCAAAGCATGTCCATGCCTATTCAAGTGCATGTATTTGCCGTCATTCATCGGATTCGAAATCAGATGAACCGCAAGGTTCCGGGGGTTCGAATCCCTTCCCCTCCGCCAGGATACTTAGAAGGGATGAGAACCCTCGTTGCCTCGAGGTAGGGTTGGCACTGCGTGCCAACCTAGCAGCCTCGGGTAGGGACCGCACCACGTGCGGTCCTACTTGCCTCTCGCGAGCAACGCTCGCGGGTAGGGGCAAGGCTCTGCCTTGCACTCCGCCATAGGAGGGCGCGGCGAAGCCACGCCCCTACCTCATGCCTTCGCACTCCGTAATCCGTACTCCGCTAGGTCGGTACGCAGTCCCGACCCTACCCAATGCAGGCGCGGGCTTCGCCCGCGCCCCTACCTTAAGGCCCGGACGGCGGCGGGCTTGCCGATGGTGACCTGTTCGTCGTCCGCCGGCGGATTACCGCCCGTCCGCAACCACTCGACCATCTTGATCTGCCCACCGGAAGCCAAGACACAGCGATTAAAAATCGATTGCGGCTCCACCTGCGTCGAGAAGAGATACAGGCGGGGCCCACGGCCGGACTTCGCCCCTGCGAAGGCATTGACGAGTTCATCCTCCCAATGCTTCTCCGCCGGCTTACGGTCATCAGTCGGTAGGGTCGAGCGCATGCCATCACTGTAAACGATGGTCGAGTTCTTCGTTGAATAGCTGTCGGGCTTCTCGCCCTTCGGGCTGCGATATTGGGTCACGCCATCCTGGAAATCGGAAAAGATGACAATGCCGTCATAGTGCTTCTCGCTGCGCATGATGTCGATCCACGCGCCAATGCAGCCCGTCCGAAAGTTAGCATCGTATTGGTTAAAGATGCGCTTGCCGGTGGCGGTCAGTTTATCGGGATCCGTCGCACGTACAGGGGCCGACCCCGTCCGCCCGGTTGAGCCTTTGTATTTGAGGCCACCAATGATCGTGTCGTCCTTCACGTTCGTCCAAATACCCGAGTATAAAAAGACATCGGCATCTGGAAACTGCTTGCGGATTTCGCCCTCCACGCGGTCCAAGTAGCGCGCCATCGAGCGGGAAGCATCAAGGAAGACGGCGACTTTCGTCGCGTTAATCTTTGCACCCATGACGGGCTTGCCCACGAAATTACGTGCGTTGCCAACGCCAATGCCCTTCCCCGAGCCGATGCCGCCACCGGAACCGCCCCCAAAACCCTTAGAAGATGCACCCGAGGTCTTGGTGTTTAAGGTATCGGACATCTTGCTCGTCGGGAGCTCCGGCAGCGCAATCGTCGACGTAGGATTCTTGGAGGTGATGCGCGCGACGGTCTTGGCCGTCGCCTTGGCCTTCTTCAACTGCAGGTTGTGCTCCAAGATGCGCGCCCGGTCCCCATCGGCGCCACCGCCCGCACCCGTCGCCATGAATTCGGGCTGCTTGACCCGCTGCTCCTTCATCACGGAGATGACCCAGACGAACGCGATGAGCAGTAAAATCAAGTGGAAGCCTAACGAGACTATCAATCCGCGGCTGGTCAAGAGGTGCGTCCAGAGTAACCGTAGCGTTCCCAAGAACCCGTCCCGGCGCCAAGACACGTCCAGCGGGGCTTCAGTTGGCCGCGAGCGCAGCAATGGTTTCCGTTCGGCGGTCATCGTTCGGCACTTTCTAAGCCGGGCCCGCCCTCACTCAATCCCCACGTCAGTCCGACGCCAAAGCGTCACCCATCCGTAAGATTCACCGCGGAAACTCAAACCTTTCGACTCAGCTTCGGACGACGCCTAACCAGGGGCTTCAAAGGCGCCTCGAGTTCCGCTAACCGTGCCGCCACGAGGTCACCCAGTAAGCGCGCATCGGGCCGCCAGTCTACAGGCACGAGGAAACAGTGCTTCCGCACCACGAAAGCGCTGAGGCGCGAACGGAAGGCGACGATGCTGCGCTCACTCCACGGGGCGAGCGTGAGGTGCTGCTTGTAGGCGCAGAGCCCAAAGATGTATTCATGGCCACGCTTGATCTGCGGCACGTTCCAAGCGATGACCACCTGCAAATCAGCGAACTGCCCGAGGATAGTCGCAATCGTCGCGCGCACAGTGGCTGCCTTCGTTTCGTCCAAGGTCGCGAGATAACCTTCCACCGTCTGCGGTCGGCGCTGAGCATTCATCGCGCAGGCGAGGCGTACCCTGGCAGGGTCACTCGGTAGACGAGGATGCGGTTTAGGTTCTCCACGATTTCAGCCCCGGGTTCAGCCGATAGCGCGTTATAGGA
The DNA here is from genome assembly GCA_903919185.1 of uncultured Opitutia bacterium. Lineage (GTDB taxonomy): Bacteria > Verrucomicrobiota > Verrucomicrobiia > Opitutales > UBA953 > UBA953. The sequence continues at coordinate 10,897 of CAIXHF010000043.1, forward strand.
TTTTCCGAGCATGGCCCCTTCGGCGGTGAGGAAATCATTGTCGTTGCCGACAAAGAGAAAGTAGTCGTCGGGAGTGGCCCGGTCCAAACAGGAGACGATGGCCAAGGCTTCCCACTTAGCCGAAAGCGACGCGGGGGAAAGCACCCCCACCCGATGGCCGTCAGCGACGGCCTTGGCCGCTCCAGCGGCCCCGATGACATTCAGGTCCAAGCCGAACCGGGCCAATTGCTCGGGGTGCAGGAGGTTGACGAAATCAGTGCCGCGGGCGGCCGTCAGGCCATAGGCCGGCGCGAGCGTCGCGCCTGAGCCGCGCACCGCCGAGGTATAGCCCGTTTCATAAGGAGTCCCAGCCAGATTGGTTGCCCCCTGCGTGCTGACGAGCATGACGCTCTTGTAGACAATAGGATGGGCGGCATAGCCGACCGCGCCCGCCGTCGGGGCATAGTCAGACTTTCCCGAACCATTGCCGCTGCCGTCACGGGCGAGCACGAGGAGAGTTTGTCGGTTCAAGGCGATAAGCTCCGACTGTCCTGCGGTCTTGTTGGCAGGTTTACCATTACCGAAGCTATTGATGGTGGGAAGTTCGACGAGGTAATGGCCAATCGGCTTAGTCGGCAGAGCCCCGCCCGCCAGGTCGTAGACTAGCATGCGGGTGTAGGCCCGATTTTGGTCGTCGTCGCTGGGGCAGTCCTGGCGCGGGGCACTCTGCAACATCGCCACGAGATACCGGCCGTCGGGCGTTACATCCAGCCCTTCATAGCCTTGATTGTCGCGCCGCCCGCCCGTCTGGACCTCGACGGCCTTCTTCTCCGTCGTAAAGCCCTGAAAATCCTTACTGCTATAGTGCGGGAGCAAGGCGTTCGGCGGCGTCACGAGTCCAAGCATCCGGCCGTTCGCGGCGACATGGTAAATCGTGGCGCCATATTCTTCAGAAATATAAAAGCTACCGTCGGGATGCAGGCCGAGGCCTTCGGCGTCGATGGCGAACTTGCCGTGGCGCACGGGCACCGGTGAAAATCCCTGCAGGGCGTCTCCATGGGGATCGAGGCCCGTCGTCACGTTGCCTTTGAAATCTAAAAGAGTTCGCGTGGCCTTGAAGGCGAGCGTCAGGTTAGGCGCAAGCACCGGAGCACGGCCATAGTCGGGTCGGAACTTTATCTCAAAGCGCTGCAGACGCGCAGGGTAATCGACCAACCCTTGGACGTTATAGCCGCGGTCGGGTAAGGTGAACAGCGTGCCCCCGTAACTGCCGTCGGCGTTACGGCGCCAAGTCTTCGGGTCGATCTTGAAAGATGAAAACGAGCCAAGGCTATCACCCCGGTCATCCAACGCCCCGACCGCGAGCTGACCGACCCCGACCAGGCCTTTATTCACGAACTTCGCCCCACCCAGCCACACTGGCTTGGCCTCACCGACGGGGGTCGGATCTAGATTAGGCGTCGTATAGGTGGTCGCCGCACCCGCCGCCATCGCCGAGGTCAGGAGTAAGGCAAGCGCGCGGAGGGCGTGGCTTCTGAACATCCCCGAACGATGGGTTCCGCTCGCTCGGCTGGACAGGCTACACTCTGTCAACTTCCTGCGACGATTATGTCGGAAGTGTGACGGAGTGATCAGCTCAGTGGTGCCCCAACGGCCGCAATCTCCTCAGCCAAGCCGAAGGACATCGTCATGCCGGCCCCACCGAGGGCATTCACGAGCGTGACGCCGGGCATGGGGGTCAAGACGAGTTCGGACTTACCTGCCAGCTTCGGATAGTAGCCCGTCCAATGCTCGGCGATGCTCCGCTCAGGAATGCGCGCGAACTCCTCGAGATAAGCCAACACGAGGCGATCGATGGCCTCGCGCTGGAAGGGGTCATGGGTCGCCCCATACTCATGCGTGTCGCCCAAGGTCAGGCCGCCATCGCCATTTTGTGAAACCAAGACGTGCACGCCCCAGTGCATCTCTTCGACCCGCGCCTGCGCAAAATGCTGCTTGAGCTCAGTCAACGAGGGACAGAGTGCGAAAGCGTCGTAATGCGCCAAGGTCAGGCCAGCACACAAGGCCGGACCCAACTTCCACCCAGGAGGCTGCGGGGCCGTGCGGAGCATTTGTAGTTTACAGACGGTAACACCCGCCGCGGCCAGCTCGCGGGGGAAAAGGGTCCGGAGGTCCGGTCCACTGCAGACAAAAATCTGGTCCGCTTCCGCACGCGTCCCATCCGCAAAGGTCACCGCGCCTGGCTCCACGCGCGTGGCCACGAGGCCGAAGCGGAACTGGACGGCGGCACGTTCGCTCAGCCAGCGGATAATCGCCGCCGGAGCGGTCCGCGGGTTGACGGTGTGCTCATGCGGGCTGAAGAGCGCACCAACTAATTTCTCCGTCCGTACGGCCGGACTGAGCCGACCCGCTTCTTCCGGCCAGAGGACTTCAATACCCTTCCCGAAGGCCGCCGCGAACTCGCGCAAGACGCGGAGCTCCAAGTCAGAATGGGCCAAGGTTAACGACCCGGTGGCGTGAATCTCCACCCCCGCCTCGACGGCGAGTTCGTTCCAAATTTGAGCGCTCTGCCTCGCCCGCTCAAAGCGCGTCCCGGGCGGCTGGCCGACTGGCCAGACGAGTCCGAAATTACGAATGGTGGCGCCGACGGTACGGTCTTCACGGTCCACCACGAGGACACTCCGGCCGCGGACAGCGTGGCTCCGGGCTAACGCCAGGCCAACAATGCCGGCGCCGATGACAATAACGTCGTAGGTTTGGCTCATAACTGCGTATTGATAAAATTCTGACCGCGGGCACCGCCGGCGGCGGTCCGGAGAATCTCAGCAGTCTCCGCTGGGGACACGCCGTAAGCGGTGAAACTACAATCCACGCCCACAACCTCCAGGAAGCTCCGCAACGCCCCCGTCGGGTTACTTTCTTGCGGGCCAAAGATTTCCGCTAAGACGGCATCGCGACCCGGTGAGATGCCTTGGGCCATCGACCAGACGAGTGGCAAGGTAAAGGAGCAGGCAATCCCATGCGGGACGCCGTGCCGCAGGGTCAATGGGTACGAGATGGCATGGGCCAACGCGGTCTTAGTATTCGAGAAGGCCAAGCCCGCCAAGAGGCTGGCCCGCGACACTTCCGTGCGGAGGGCCAGATTACGCGGGTCCGCCAGAAGCCGCGGGAGCGCCGCCATCATGGTGCAAGCGGCTTCGACGGCCAAGGCGTCGGAAACGGGGTTGGCGTTCCGATTCCAAATCGCCTCTAAGGAGTGCGACAAGGCGTCCAGCGCGCTTACCCGTGTCACGCTGTCCGGCAGCGTCAAGGTCAGCGCGGGATCCACCAAAGCAACCTCCGACCACAAGGCTTCCGAGTGGAGCGAGAGCTTGGTCGGGGTGGCCGCTGTGCGGTCCCACAGGGTCGCCCAAGGGGTGACTTCGCTGCCCGTGCCCGCCGTGGTCGGAATGGAGATTAAGGGCAAGGCTTGCACCGCCGGAGGGGTCTGCCCCGCCCGCATGGCGGCCAAGGTTTCCGCAAACGTGCCCGACGGCGGACGGCTCAAGAGAACCTTCGCAGAGTCGATGGTCGAGCCTCCGCCGATAGCCACGACGACGGTATCGGAATAGCGGGCCCAAAAATCCACGTAATGCGCTTCCACCCAAGCCACCCCCGGGTTGGGTTCAATATCCGTGATAACGCCTCGGAGCTGCGCGCCCAAGAGGGACCGCACCTTCGGTAGCAGGCCCGTTGCCTCCGCCTCAGGGAACGTAATCACCACGGCGGGGCGACCGCGCAGCACTTCCGGCAATAGCGCGAGCGAACCAACGCCAAAACGGACATCGACGGGGTTACGATAGCGAAGGATTGCGGAGGCCATTAGATTTGTCGGCGGCGCAAGATGGAAGAGGCCCAGTCAGTCAGGGAGACCAAGACGATGATCAAAATAAGTACCGCGCTAGTCTGCGCATACTGAAAACTGCGGAGGAGTTCATATAAGACTACTCCGATGCCACCCGCCCCGACCATGCCGACGACCGAAGCGGACCGAATATTCGATTCGAGGCGATAAAGCGCATAGGAAATCCACAGCGGCATGACTTGGGGGAGGACGCCGTAGATGATCTCTTCTAAGGCACTGGCCCCGACGGCGCGGACGCCTTCCACCGGCCGCGGGTCAATGGCTTCCACCGCTTCCGCGAAGAGCTTACCCAGCACACCAGTGGTGTGGACCCACAGCGCTAAGACACCGGCAAAGGGGCCCAAGCCAACCACCACGATGAAGAGCATGGCGAAGACCATCTCGTTGATCGCGCGACAGGCGTCCAACCAGCGCCGCATCGGTAAACGCACCCATGCAGGGGCGATGTTTTCCGCACTCAGTAAGCCGCAAGGGATGGCGCAGAGGACCGCCAGAATCGTCCCCCAAACGGCGATATGCACGGTGATGACCGTCTCCTCGAGGTAGACCCGCCAGTCACGGAAATCCGGCGGGAAAAATTCCTGCGCATACTTCCAGGCATTACCGAGGCCACTGACCAAGGCCACCGGCCGGATATCCGCACCACGCCAGGCCCAAACCAGAAAGAGCAGTAGGCCCGCCCAGAGGAATAACTCCAGGAGGCTGCGGCGCTCCGGCGGCTGGGTCGGCGCGGGCTTCACAGATTAGCGGGCGGCCGCTTCGAGCTCAGCCTGACGGCGATCTAAGGCCTCCAAGCGCGTGGCGCGTTCCGCTGGCGAGAGGTCGGGGTCAGCCTTAACCTTAAATTTCTCTAAGGTGACGGAGGAAAGGCGTACGGAAATGAGCTGACGGTTGTCCGACGGACGGAAGCCCGAAATCTGCTGCAGGCGAGAGAGGATGGCCTTCTCGCGTTCATCCTTGCCGTAGCTAAAGATGAAATCGCGTATTTTCTTCTTCGTGGCGTCAGGCAGGTCGCGGCGCCAAACGATGGGGTCGGAGGGAATGGGCTTCGAGGTCCAGAGGACCCGGACTTGGGCATACGTCTCCGGATTGGAAACCTTCATTTTCTCCAGGCCGACGCTGTAGTTCGTGGCGACATCGACTTGCTTATTCACCACGGCCAAAAGGTTACCGCCGTGGGTGGAGCTACGCGTGATGCGGAAGGCTTGGCGGACATCGAGGCCGCGCGGGGCAAACAACTCGCAGAGCGGGACCAGCGTACCGGAGGTGGATTGGGGATCGCCCATGCCGAAACTCAGCTCCTTCGCCTGCGCAAACATGTCCTCAATCGTCTTCAAGCGGCTATCGCGATGGGTGATGATGACGGAGGTGTAGCCCGTCCGGCCGGCTTGGTCGATGAACTGTGCGAAGACTTCGCCGTCCGCGCGGTCGACCGACTCAATGGCCGCTTTAGCGCCCAACCAAGCGACTTGAATCTTACTAAAGCGCATGGCTTCAACGAGCCCTGCGTAATCGGTGGCGAAGAAGCCTTTAACCTCGAGGCCCGTGCCCTTGGACATGTCCTCCAAGAAGGGATTCCAGTTTTGCTTCAGCGCCGACGAGGCGTCGGTGCCGAGAATCCCGAAGGCGATTTCTTCAGCCGGCAAGGCGGAGGCGCCGGCCAAAGCCAGGAGTAGCGAACGGAGGAGGGTTTTCATAGGGTGGTGGCTAAATCTTCGGGGGCTTCAAGGAGTTCCTCGACGGCGGTGCCGTAGAGGCCACGGAGCGTTTCAGCGGTCAGGGCATCCGCCTGGCCGTCGTGGACGACTTCGCCGCCGCGGAGCGCGACGACGCGCTGGCAAAAGCGGCGGGCATAGGCGACTTGATGCAGCGACACGACCACCGTCACCCCATGCTCGCGATTAATGCGGGCCAGGATTTCCATGACGTTGCGGGCGCTTTCTGGGTCGAGGGATGCGATGGGTTCATCTGCCAAGATGACGCGCGCTTGCTGGACGAGACAGCGGGCGATGGCCACACGTTGCTGCTGACCGCCCGAAAGGGTGCTGGCCCGCCGGTCAGCAAAATCGGCTAAGCCAACGGCTTCGAGGGCCGCACGGGCCGCTTGGATTTCCTCGACCGAAAAGTTCCGGAAGACACTCCGCCAAAAAGGCACGCGGGCCAAGAGGCCGATGAGGACGTTCGTGAGCACGTCGAGCCGCCCGACCAAGTTGAACTGCTGGAAGATACAGCCGATTTCAGAGCGGCGCACCCGTACGTCCGAGACAATCCGACCGTCGGCCTGAATGAGGCCAGCGCCAATGGTGATCGGGCCCGAACCAACATCTGCGGCCATGAAGCCCGGCAGGAGCCGCATCAAGGTGGACTTACCAGAGCCAGAGGCACCGAGGAGCGCGACGCATTCGCCGGGGGCGACTTTCAAACTTAAAGCACGTAACACCGGACGGCCGGGGACGTAGGACTTGGAGACTTCGCGGAGCGAAATCCCGGCGCCCCTCGACTGATGACTATCGGAATTCACGTGTGGAGGTTAAGCCCGAGCGCGGCGGGGACATCGGTCAACGCGCCGACCAGATGCGTCGGGCGGAGGGGAGAAAGTTGCTCGCGGGTGTGGCTCGGACCAGCGATGGCGATATTCCAGCCCGCCGCGGCGGCGCGGCCTTCCCCGATATCGCTCGGGGTATCGCCGACGTGCGCACACTGCCGAGAGTCGGTCACGCCACAACGGCGCATGGCTTCCAGGAAGAGATCGGCGGCGGGGCGGCCGTGGGGAACTTCATCGCTGGTCACAACCGCATCCAAGGTGGCGGGGACGCTCCAGCCCAGCCGGGCCAGGATGATATCGACGGTGGGTCGAGAGAAGCCCGTGTCTAAGGCGACCTTGATTCCGCGGTGTCGAAGGGCGGCAAAGATCTCCGCGGCCCCTTCCGCCGCGCGGACGGACGGGTGGGTGCGGTAATGCTCGTTGATGGCGTGGAGAAAGTTGCGGTGGATTTCACTGACCAAGCTAGGGGTGACCGCGCGGCCGACGCCCCGTTCCAAGGAAAGGGCGGCGAGCTCGGCAATCGCCACGGGCTTGGCCATCCCCATCCGCGTATTGGCCAACGCATCGTCGCAATAATAGCCAGCCGTCCGTAGGGCTTGGGTCAGGCAACGTGCGACGTCGCTATTGTCGTGCACCGTGGTACCCGCCATATCGAAGACCACTAGTAGCGGGTGCGCAGGTTTTGCCATAGCGTCATCGTACACTCCATTCGTCACAGACCTGTGCCAGCCCCGTGACTCTTCCGCACCCGGGGTCTCTATTGCTCGTGCCTAAGGTAGGGTTGGCACTGCGTGCCAACCTAGTTGCCTCTCGCGAGCAACGCACGCGGGTAGGGGCGCGACTGCGTCGCGTCCGCTTGTATCGAGGTAGGGTTGGCACTACGTGCCAACCTAGCCGCCCCTACCTTTCCCCTAGCCAACGATACTCTAGCCAACCAGTCCCCTCATGTAATCCGTACTCCGTACTCTGTAATCTGTAATCAACTAGGTCAGCACACCCTACTTACTTTTGCACCGGCCGCAGGCCAGTTTGCACCTTTGCACTTTTGCACCTGTCTCTCCCCTTTCCCCTAGCCAACCAGTCCCCACGCGAGCTTCGCTCACGCCCTACCTCCTCACCCCACGCAAACCTGGCGAAAAGATCGGGCCATCGAGGAAGGGCTTCACGCCCGCCGGGGCGCCAGCTTTCTCCATCAGCTCGCGGAGTTCAGCATCGGGCTTACCGACAAGAAAGAGCGGCAGGTAACCGCCCGCGGGCAGA
>CAIXHF010000044.1 GCA_903919185.1 uncultured Opitutia bacterium
AACCTGCCCCGGGAAATAGCTGCGTAGGCCCCACAGATGAGCGCCGATGCCCCGCATAGCCAGAAAACCTGCCCAGAGGAGATGCCGAAAGCATCACGCGAAACCCATTGGACGCCGGCGGCAGCCATAATCCCGAGGAAGCTCAGGCTACTCACGCTACCCTGCACCGCGCCTTTGCTCTCGGGCGAAGGTCGGTGCTGGATGACGGAAACGACTGGGACGATGAACAGGCCGGCGGAGAAGCCCAAGGTGGCCATGCAGATTCGGAAAGTATCGGCCGTGACACCGTCCATACCCATCGGCACGGTGCTCAGGGCCAGGCCGAGCGCGCCAAGCGGGACGAGGCGATATTCGATACGGCCGCGGGAGGCATAACCGGCGACGACGCTGCCGATGCCGATACCGAGGGCTAACCATACGTTCATCATGCTGTTCTGGAAGCCGGTCAGTTTTAGGACGTTCTTACAAAAGACCACCATGTTCATCATCACCAAGGCCGAGATGAAATAGAAGCCGGTGTTACCCCAGCAAGCGCGCCAGAGATCGCGATCCTGCTTCATGATGCTCAGTTGACGCCAGAGGTCGGTGACGGGATTGATGCGGACCGGGCAGGTCGGATCGGCCGCGGGAACGGGCGTGACTTGTCGACTGAGCAGCCAGCCGCCGAAGGCAATGACCATGAGGATAGGGCCAGCAATCCACTCGAGTCGCATATTAGTGTTAATGGTGATGGCGGTCGGGGTCAACGCCGTGATGATAGCGCCCGCTGGGATGTCCATGCCCGCTGGGATGTCCGGGCCCGCCAAGATCTGGCCGATAACGAGGCCGGTCGTTTCCTTCGTCTCAATAGTGCGAGTGACGAAGGTGTCGGAGAAGATTCCGGCGGCCACCGTACCAAGAATAACGCCGAGAAAAGTAAGCAGCTCAAGGATACCGTTACCCCAAGAGAGTTTATCGTGCGGTAAAATTTCCGGCAGGATTCCATACTTCGAAGGGGCAAAGATGGCACTGTGGCACCCCATGAGGAAGATGGCACCCAACAAAAGCGGCAAGCTTGTGAGCCACAGGGCGAGCCCAGCGAACGCCATGATGCCCATCTCCGCCGTCTTCACGTAGACCATCATACGCTGCTTGCTGTGACGGTCCGCCAGCCAGCCCCCTAGCATCGCGAAGAGGATAAAAGGGGCAGAGAAAACCGCCGTCACCAAAGAGACCAGCCGATCGTCCGCGGCCTCTGCGGCGGCCCGGGCGGACGCGGCGTCGGCGGCGGACACGGCGGACGCGGCGAACGCGGCGGACGCGGCAGTGCCGGCCAGAAGCACGAAGATGATTAGCTGTTTGAGCGCGTTATCGCTGAAGGCGTTCTGGAACTGCGTGACCATCAAGTTCCAGAAGCCGCGCTGCCAGCCAACATGAGAAACGGCTGAAGACGAGGGGTCGTGCATGGAGCATATCACCCCCCTGACATGGGAATGACAATCCTATTAGATACCTAGAACTTTAGCTGAGCGAATAACTCCAAGGCCGACTGCGAGCGGTTCAAGATGTAGACGTGGTAACCAGGGACGCCGCGGCCGAGCAGGCCGCGCAC
>CAIXHF010000045.1 GCA_903919185.1 uncultured Opitutia bacterium
CCACGCAAACCTGGCGAAAAGATCGGGCCATCGAGGAAGGGCTTCACGCCCGCCGGGGCGCCAGCTTTCTCCATCAGCTCGCGGAGTTCAGCATCGGGCTTACCGACAAGAAAGAGCGGCAGGTAACCGCCCGCGGGCAGAGCCCCGCCTTTCTTATGCCAAGGGGCGGTCTTATAATCGATGGTGACGAAAGCACCGTAAGCACCACCGGATTCACCGAGCACAATGGTCACGTCGGTATCCGTGCTCGGATCCATGCGCACCCAATCACCATAGACGAAGTTGAAATTATTGGTCGGGGCGCGCGCAGGTAGCCCGGGCACCGGCTCGGTGGTCTGCTTCCATTCTGGGGCGTAATAGTTCTTCGCCGAATCTCCCGGCATATGCTTGAGGCTGCCATCGAGCACGACCTTACCATTGACGATGACGAGCAGGACGTTGTCGCAGCCGCCGACAAAGCGGAACTGATCGGCGAAGGGCGCGCGAATCCTACCGCGATAGACACCGAGCCACAACACCGGGGCGACTTCCTTTTCTACTCCGAAGGCCTTCGGAGCCTCGGAAGCACTCATCGTCGGTTGGAAGATGCCGTTCGCTGAGAGCACGGCATCGGCATGGAAATACTTGTCGAGCGCCAGCGTCGCATCGCCCTTGGCCGAGATGATTTTCCGAATCGCCCGGAAGTAATCCGAGATTTCGTCGTCGGTGTAACCATACGTGCTGACGCCTGGCTTGAGCGTGATGATCGGCTTATGGTCCTTGGCGCGCTTAATGTCCCAGAATTCCCCAATCATCCCGTTCCCCGCTCCGCGACCACCGAAGAGCGAAACAAAGTTTTTCCCGTTACCCACCCCGACGCCCATCCCACTACCGATCCCGCCACCGGAGCCGCCACCAAAGCCCTTGGAGGAACCGCCGCCCATGAGACCAGAGTTCAGCGACGAAATCGACACCGTAGGTACATCCGGCAAGGCAATCGTTGCTGTGGCACTCTTCGTCGTGATGCGGGTCGGCGTCTTCGCCGTGGTCTTCGGGTTCTTCGGCTGCAGCCGCGTCTGGAACTGCTTCGCCTTCTCGCCCGCCGCCCCACCGCCTGAACCCGTCGCGAAGCTCCCGGGGTCTTTTTTAGCGGACTCCTTTGACACCGAGATAATCAGGAACGCCGCGAGCAGCACCAAGATTGCATGGATGGTCACCGACACCACAAAGCCCTCCCCGCCCACCCGTTGCCAAAACGTGCGCCGGCGATTAGGGACGACTTCGTCAGACGGGGGTTCGCTCACAGTGGGTAATATTAGGACTCAACGATAAACCGCAAGCCCACGAAAGCGCTAGCGGCGATATGACGGAAAGTGAATGACTTTGGACGCCACATGACCACTGCCTTGGGGTGGGGCGCGACTGCGTCGCGTCCGCTTGTATCGAGGTAGGGTTGGCACTGCGTGCCAACCTAGCTGCCTCTCGCGAGCAACGCTCGCGGGTAGGGGCAAGGCTCTGCCTTGCACTCCGCAACAGGAGGGCGCGGCAAAGCCACGCCCCTACCCTTCCCGTCTTTTGCACCGGCCGCAGGCCAATTTGCACCTTTGCACTTTTGCACTTTTCTCTCCCCTCACCCCTAGCCAACCAGTCCCCACGCGAAGGCTCCGCCTTCGCGCTCACTTCCCTTGATGCTTCAGGGCGCTCTTCCGGGCCTTGGCGATTTCTTCCTCCGTCAACGCATAGCCCTGCTTGGCTCCGCCCATCAAGCGGCCGACGGCGGAGGCTTCGGACTTATCGGGGTGCGTTAAAGTGAGGTTATGTCCGAGCTCATGGGCGATGGTACGGGCCAAGGACCCGGCCTTCATCGGTTCCACTTCGACCAGCAAAGCTTTCACCGGCGGCTTCTCGCCGCGCGAGGCCTTATCCGTCCAAACCCCAATGACCGCCTGATTGCCGCCCAGGTTAGCATAACCTTGATAGGTCGCGCCGATATAGGGCAGGAGATAAACGTTCAGCGCTGTTTGCTGACGTTGGGCCGGATCGAGAAGTTTACCGATAGCCGCCGTCCGACCGGAGCCTGCGACCTCTTCTTCACCGCGCTTGGAGTTCTCCACCACCGCCAAGAGCTCTTGGAAATCCTTCGGCTTCAGCAGCGCTTCTGGCTGGGCGCGCTCCACCACGAACTGGATGCCCGCGGGCTTCCAGATACGATTCACCTCCGCGAGGACTGGCCCCGTGAGCTCTTCGGGCTTCACCCAAGTCTCCAACCCCTGCCCCTTGACGGTCATCGTGGCCCCTTGCGTCAGGTGAAAACGAATCGGCAACGTAATGACCGGCTCAGCGGCGGAGACACCGAGGCCAAGTAACAGCATGCATACAGAGGGGAGCCACTTCATCCCCCGACCTTACCCTCCCCCACCCCGCCTGCAATCCTCAGGTAGGAAAACGGGCTGACACGTTGCATCATAAATCGTTGATTTGAGGTAGGGGCGCGACTGCGTCGCGTCCGTTCGTCATTTAACGCAGATAACTAGCCCGCCCGACAATCCTCTCCTCACTCTGATCGACGGATGCGACCAGCCCACAGCCGTAGACTGGGTCGGTTTATCGTTGTTATGAAAAACCTTAAAGTTTATGGAATACCCACTACCTTAAACCCATGAAACGTTCTAGCCCTCTGGCGATATTACTCCTAGCAATCTTTAGCCTGCTCTCGGGATGCTCGGGCTTAGATTACGACACGCGAGCCCTCACGACATGCTACAAGCCCGAGGACTTTTCCAAAATTAAGTCGTGGTCCGTGAAACTAGCTTATGCGAACGGTGCCCTTGCTGGCCCCAATGATGTCGATGGATACACGAGGAATGACATGATCCTCCGTGAAGACCTCTACTATGCGCTAAAGGACAGCCAGCTCGTCCGCATTGACCAGAACGGTGAGGGCGCCGTCCTAATTTCCGTGGATTCAGCAGGCCGAGGCGGACACATCTCGATTGTAACCGTTCGGATTGTTGACGCCAAAGGGGAAGTCCTGAGCAGATTAAAAGTCCAAGACATGACTGCCGATGGGCTAACGAACCGGAAATTCACTCAGTACCTCGCGGAGCACATCATCCGCGAAATTACCTCGCCCGGAGTAAAGCGCTAAGGCCACGCGCCACCGTCCCTCAGCCCGCGACGTAATCCACCACCAGGACCTTATCGAGGACGCCGCCGAGGAGGGCGACGAATTCCTGGTGGGCGGGCTCGTGGAGGTACTGCTTCTCGAGGACTTCCTTCGACGCGAACGTGACCGTGAAGATGTGGGTGAAGCCTTGGTCGAGGCCTTCTGGGCTCACGTTGGTCCCGCATTCAAAAGCCTGGATCGCTGGCAGCTTACCCGGTAGCGCCTTGAACGCATCGACGATGCCCTGCACCTTCGCGGCCGGAGCGTCGCCCTTGAACTTGAACATCACGATGTGACGATAGGAACTCATGGCCCGTAGCGAGGCCCAGACCCAAGCGGCCGTCAAGCGTGGGCCGATGGCCCCAATGGGGTCAGGAAGTGCTGCGGCCGTTAGCCTCACATACTTTCCGGTTCCCCTTTTCGGAAGATGACTCGTTGGCTGGTTGATTCGTTGAATGGAGGTTGTGCGGCTGCCTCGGGTAGGGGCTGCATGCGACAAATACACCCATTAGGAATTCAGACCTGGCGGACGCCACTCGGAGGGACAATGTAAGTATTTGCCGCTCGGTAGCCTGATGCGATTAGGTAGCCGATGGGAACGATAGGCGGCTGAGTTCAGCGTGAACGAAGCGGGCGCCTCCCGACTAAGTTCTTTACTCGCCCGACCGCGCGGAAAAGCAAAGCGTAGTCCGATTCGCGGATACATCTCTCGAAAGACCTTCACCGCAGGCAGGTAGTCGGCATCCCCGGAAATAATCACTGCCTCATCCATGTCTCCCAGGCTCGCTTCTCGCAGCAAGGCCATCGCGAGGGCTACGTCCGTGCCCTTCTCCCGCCAGACGCGCCCGCTAACGTTTACTCCTGCCACCTGAATGCTCACTTGCTGCTGCATTATTCTACCGAGGACGATAGCGGGGCGAACTTCCCCATGGGCAGTCAGCGCACGCAAGTAGGCTTGATGGCGCCGAAGCCGGCCCGGTTCAGTTAGATACAGGTGTTCAGGCAGGGCTGTAAAGTAGTGAAGCGAGCGCAATGAGGCCGAGGGGCTAACCAACGGAAGTGTCCCGTGGGCTAGCCCAGCTAAATTCAGCCACTTCACGGACTGATCACCGGACTCTTTCGCGAGTGTGGCTAAGCTGTGGTAGAGATTAAACCCATCTACGAAGAATCCAACACGCGGGCTCACGTCGATTCCCTCCCAAAAAGAAACCCCCGCGGATCGTAACCCGCGGGGGGCTGTGGAGGCGTGGCACTAAGTCCAGCATACCCACAGGGAGGAAGCCCCGAGTAGACATCGTCGTGCGCGTGTTCGCAATCAAGAAACTGCCGCTGAAGAAAAGCCACCACTACACGGTGTGCCCACGTGGGCTATGCTCAAGTCCCCGACCATGAGCTTCACCCCCTGAGGGTAAACACTCTGCCACAGGTAGGGGCGCGACTGCGTCGCGTCCGTTCGCCGCGCTACGCAGATCACCTCGGCGGCCCGCTATCGTCGAACGCCACCCTAGGTCGGTACGCAGTCCCGACCCTACCCAATACAAGCGCGGCGAAGCCACGCCCCTACCTGATAATGGAAATAGCGTTTAGCCCGGGCGGATAGGGAATGGCTCCTGCCTCGGGTAGGGTTGGCACTGCGTGCCAACCTAGCCTGTGTTGCCTTAAACCAGAATCGCCAAGCTCAATCACTCGCACCCGCTAGCGAGAGAGGCCATGAATGTAGCCCGTGAGATGCTCCATGCCTTTTACGTCGTGCTGGTTATACTTAATGAGGTTTTTCCAGCTAAGACGGAGGTCTTGGGATATACCACCATAAGAACCGCCGGACTTCGCTAAACCGGCCCGAACACGCTTGAGGGTTTCAGCGGGGCTGAAGTCGGCTAGCCGGTTCGGCACATGGTAACCGACCTCTGGGACCGACAGGAAATGGGACAGCCCTACCCGCTTCATGAAAGCCTTCGGCGGTAGAGCTGCCTCTAGCTCGGCGTAAATCTTGGGCCGATGCTTACGGAACCACGGACCTGCGTTGGCGTTAAGGTAGCGCTGCTCCAGTTGCTCGGCGTCGGTTGGCCGAGCCTCCTGCAATAATTTTAGCTCCGCCAGGCTATAGCCCGCAATCAAGGCACCCGCCTGGACGTCCTTGAGAATACGTGCGACCAAATCATCCCACGGAAGAAACTGGGCCAGCTCGCCACCGCCACTCGATACAGCCGCCGGCTTCAATTGGGGGTCATGCACATAGGTGATGACCTGTTCACCGCGCTTAACCGTCGATAACGCCGGCTCCAGGTCGGCCTTTCGCCGCTCAACATCCAGCCAAATAATCGGCTGGGCCTGCAGGTCTAAACGAATGCTCCAGGGCTTAAGCATAAAACACCCCTGCGGCTCCTCTCGTGATCTCGATGCGTAAATGAAAATACTTCATCTAAAGAGGCGCTTATGACCTAGTCAGGGAAAAGTCGTTTATCGCTACCCTCTTGCCTGGAGAAGTTCGTTGATCGGCAGCTCGGACAGTGTGGCGGGTATAAACCAGACACCAAGACAGTCAGTGAACCCCAAATGATAACCACAGATCCGATAATCGGCCCCAAAACTGGGATGAACATTAGGGCGGCGCCAAGGAAGCAGAGGACTACGCCACCTGTGAAATTATCGTTGGGGTTTTTGGGTTTTAAAAAGCGCCATCGACAACAGTTACAGGTGAAAGTCTGCCTCTCCACTCTCGCTTTTACAGCATCGGCAATTTCGGCTTCGGCTTTTCGTGCTCGTTCGATCTCCTCAGCCTCCTTCTTAAGCCTGGTTGCGGCCTCTTCCTTCTTAAGCCGAGCTGCTTCAGCATCTGCGGCGGCTTTCACCTGGCGCGCAGCTTCTTTGCGCAAGGCGATGAATTGGGAGACTAACCCCCATTCTGCCATCCCCTCCTTCCAATAGTGGTCGGTCGGCAGCACCTTCTTCTGCTCAATCAGCATCATTAGGTCGGACTCCAAAAACTTACCAATTTCGGTCCCATCGCGGGAAATCGTGATCAATTCGTCAGCCATACCCCCTAAACTGCCTTGGCTAGCCGACGCCGCAAGGGTCATTCACTGTATTACTTTATAATACTTTCCCGCCCGCCCATTTGCGATTCTCTCCTTCCCTTTTAGCATGCTCCCTATGCCCAAGCCCGACAAGAACGACATCGAGCGACTCAGTCGCGGGGAGTCGACCCGTGGGAAGATCGGCAATCGTG
Organism: uncultured Opitutia bacterium; assembly: GCA_903919185.1. Classification (GTDB taxonomy): domain Bacteria; phylum Verrucomicrobiota; class Verrucomicrobiia; order Opitutales; family UBA953; genus UBA953. The sequence continues at coordinate 6,375 of CAIXHF010000045.1, forward strand.
GGGTCGGGCATCGGCTGACCCAAAA
>CAIXHF010000046.1 GCA_903919185.1 uncultured Opitutia bacterium
CCCGCCGCCCGGGCTGCCTTGTTGGCACTGCTAGACAAGCCGATGGATCCTTTCCTTGAGCACGCGGCCGAATATGCCGCCATGAAGACGCGGGCCTTCGGCGTGCAGGAACTCCAAGCATCGACCTCACCGCGGCAACAGGCCCGCCTCCTTCGGATTCTTTCGCAAGTCACCACGAAGCCGGCCGACTTGGCAGCGATCTATGATTTTGCTGCGACGGTCTTGGATGCCGCAGAGCCCGCCTTGGCTACGAATGCCGCCACTGCCCTCGGCAAGGCTGCGAATGCCGATACCCGCGTGGCCAAAGTCTTCGCGGCTTGGTTGGTAGAGCCTGTGCTGTCGGAGCGCCGCCTGTTGGCTTTCGAACGTCTTGGGACCACTCTGGCCAGTCGCCCCGAGGTATCGAAGGCCTTGGCGACGGCGCTGTCCAAGCAAGGGTCCGTGCGACAGGTGGCCCTGAAGGCCATCGCAAACTCCACTGGTAAATTGCCAGACCAGCAGTGGCGGCCGGCCTTACTCGGTCTCCTTGATACGGAGGCGAGCCCCGTGCTCTTTGAGGCCATCGCCCGCGTGAAGCATCGTAGCTTTGACGAACGTCTGAATGCGTTCGCCGCCGACAAGTCGCGGACAGCTACTCTGCGCCTGCGGGCACTCTTGGCGCTTTCAGACGCTGGCAGTAAACTGAGTCCGGCCGCCTTCGACCTGCTCTTGGAATTACTTGGTGACGCTGGTCAAGCCGGCCCGCGGATTGACGCCAGTCGCCGCTTGGCGGAGGCCCAACTCAACGATGCGCAACTGGACCGATTCCTCCCCGTGCTCATGCAGGCCGGTCCGATTGAGCAGGGCGACTTCCTGCAGCACCAGCGGAAGTATAACGCTGAGCAAGGTAAGCAGATTGCGGTGGCTTTCGCGCAGTCGTCCCAGCTCGGCACGCTTCGTCCGGATGAGGTACGCGTCGCCTTCGCCAAGTGGCCGCGCTCCATTTTCGAAGTCATGGAGCCAGCGTTCAACGCAGCCCTAGCCGCCACCGAGGCCAAGAAGTCCAAGCTCGATGCGTGGGCCCAAGAAGCGGCCCGTAGTGGCCGGCCGGAAGCCGGAGCCCGAAACTTCGCGGCAGGGAAGGGTGCTTGCGTCGCCTGCCACCAGGTGGGTGAGGTTGGCCGGGCCATTGGACCGAACCTCTCGCGCATTGGGGCTATTCGTACGGAACGGGAGCTCGTCGAAAGCATTCTCTTTCCTAGCAACACCATCGCTCGCGATTATGAGCTCCATGCCGTCGTCACCTCAGATGGCCAGAACCACCTTGGCCTGATTAAGTCCCGTGGCGCCGACGGACTTGTGCTGATGGATGCCGCTGGCCAACTCCAGACCTTACCGGCGGCCAGCGTGGTGAGCGATGCTCAGTTGGAGACCAGCCTCATGCCGGGGGGGCTGGACGCCGCGTTCACGCCTACCGAGTTGGCTGACCTGGTTGCTTGGTTGCGGTCGCTGCGGTAAGGCTTAACGCTGTAAGAGTCTACAATACGCGACGCTTGACCTGCAGGTCTGGGCGGCTAATTTCGGGAACGTCGCTACCCCGCGACAACCCCTATGATTCAGGATGTTCTCATCCTTGGCGGTGGAACCGCAGGCTTCTTCATGGCTGCCAGCCTGAAGACCCACCAACCACGCCTACGTGTCCGGGTGGTGCGTAGTCCGACGCTGGGCATCATTGGGGTAGGCGAGGGGAGTACCACGGATCTTTTACGTTTTATTCATGGGTTCTTGCGTGTCCCGCCTGCCGAATTTTATCGGGCGGTGAAGCCGTCGCTCAAGCTCGGCATCAAGTTCCTCTGGGGGAAAGAAGACTATCACTACACCTTCACCGGGGCCTTGCGGCAGAAGTTTGAACCCTCGGGGGTGCCGATTGGCTTCGCTTGCGATGAGACCTTGGCCGACGTCGACGTCCATACCTCTTTGATGGCTGCGGGGAAGGTCTTCCTGCGGAGCCCGGAGGGCCCCTGGCCGCTGGTGAATCCTACGGTCGGTTATCATATCGAGAACGCTGAACTCGTTACTTGGTTGGAAAGCCACGCCGCTAAACTGGGCATCGAAGTGATCGACGGCGACTTGGCCTCGGTCGAGCAAGCCGAAGGCGAGATCCAGG
>CAIXHF010000047.1 GCA_903919185.1 uncultured Opitutia bacterium
CAGAACGCCCGCATCCACCTCGCCGCCCGTGCGGCCGACCGGGATGCCGTCCAAGCCCGCCTGGAGCAGATTGGCCGCCTCCGTGAGGCCTTGCGGCCGACGGGCGCTTAAGTCGCTTGCACCAACGGACGTCCCGCCCACGCTCACCGCCTTTCATGCAGGACCTTATCCCCCTCTTTCCCGAAGTCGAAGAAGCCCAGTGGGCGAAGCTCATCGAGATGGCGGCGCTCCACCGTGAGTGGAACGAGAAGATTAACCTCGTTTCCCGCAAGGACATCGAGCACCTCGAACGCCACCACTACGCGCCCTGCATCGCGGCGGTGAAGTGCCTTAAACTTATGGTCGGCGCGCGCGTCATCGACGTCGGCACCGGCGGCGGCTTCCCGGGACTCATCCTCGCGGTCCTCTACCCGAAGGCCGACTTCACGCTCGTCGATTCCGTCGGCAAGAAGGTCATGGTCGTCGAAGACATCGTGAAACGCCTCAAGCTGAAGAACGTCCAAGTCCTCAATGCCCGGGCCGAGACGCTCACCCATGAGCACGACTTCATCATGGGCCGGGCCGTCTCCGACCTCCGCCTCTTCGTCCACCAGACCAAGCAACTCATCCGCCACGGCTTGAAGCACTCCCTGCCCAACGGCATTCTCTATTGGCAGGGCGGCGACCTCGCCGAAGAAAAAGTCAAGGCCGGCATCGCCCCCCATTTCAGCTTGGAACTTCGCCCCCTGCTTTGGAACGATGAGAAGTTTGAAGGCAAGCGGATCGTCCTCTACCGCGCTCAGGACCTGCCGCGCTGCAAGAAGCCCGACCTCCCGACGGCCTAAACGGCGATTATGACCCGCCCGTGCCTTGACCCAAGGCCACGAAGTCGCACGTTAAGGGCGATGTCCCTTCAGAGACTCCCTTTGAACCCAGCGGGCGAGCGCCTTGAGGCCCTCCTGCGTCAACGCATCGTCTTCCTCGACGGCGCGATGGGGACTATGATCCAGCAGCTCAAGCTGCAGGAACCGGACTACCGCGGCACGCGCTTCGCCGACCACCCTGGACAGCTCAAGGGTAACAACGACCTGCTCGTCATCACCAAGCCCGAGGTCGTCCGCGACATCCACCGCACCTACCTCGAGTCTGGGGCCGACATCCTCGAGACGAACACCTTCAACGGCACGTCCATCGCCCTCGCCGACTACGAGATGGGCCACCTTGTCCGTGAGCTCAACACGGCCGCCGTCCAAGTCGCCCGCCAAGCGGTCGATGCCTTCAAGGCCGCCCATCCTGGCAAGGATGCTTTCGTCGCGGGTGCCATTGGCCCGACGAATAAGACGCTCTCGATGTCCCGCGATGTCAACGATTCCGCCAAGCGCGACGTGACGTTCGTCCAAGTGCGCGACGCTTACCGCGAACAGGTCGATGCGCTCATCGACGCCGGGGCCGACCTCCTGCTCTGCGAAACGGTCTTCGACACGCTCGTGCTCAAGGCCGCCCTCTTCGCCATCGACGAGGCCTTCGAGGCACGCGGCTTCCGTCTGCCGTTGATGATCTCCGGCACGATCACCGACGCCTCTGGCCGCACGCTCACGGGCCAAACGACTGAATCTTTCTGGAACTCCGTCCGCCACGCTCAGCCGCTCAGCATCGGCATGAACTGTGCCCTCGGCGGCGAGCAGATGCGCCCGCACATCGCGGAATTGGCGCGCAAGGCGGATATCTTCGTCTCCTGTTACCCGAACGCTGGCTTACCCAATCCACTGTCGCCAACGGGCTTCCCCGAAGGCCCAGAAGACACCGCTGCCATCCTCGAGACCTTTGCCCGCGACGGCCTCGTCAATATCCTCGGCGGTTGCTGTGGCACCACGCCCGACCACATCGCTGCGATCCGTCGCCGTACCGAGCAGTATCCACCGCGCCGACTAGCCACAGCCACACTGGCCCTCCAGCTCGCGGGCCTCGAGCCGCTCAACATCGTCGGCGGCCCCGGAACCTTTGTGAACGTCGGCGAACGCACGAACGTTGCAGGCTCCAAAATCTTCAAGGGCCACATCGAAAAGGGCGACTACCGCGCTGCGCTGCGCGTTGCTAAGCAGCAGATTGAAGCGGGCGCCACGGTCATTGATATCAATTTCGACGCCGGCCTGCTCGATGGCGCGGCGGCGATGACGAAGTTCCTGAACATGGCGGCGACGGAGCCAGACATCTGCCGGGTGCCGTTCATGATTGATTCATCGAACTTCGACATCATCGAAGCCGGTCTCCGCTGCGTGCAGGGCAAAGCCATCGTGAATTCGATTTCGCTCAAGGAGGGCGAAGCTGAATTTATCCGCCGCGCCCGCCTCTGCCGTCGCTACGGTGCCGCCATGATCGTCATGGCCTTCGACGAAAAAGGCCAAGCCGCCTCGCTCGCGGATAAAATCCGCATCTGCGTCCGCGCCTACGGCATTCTCACCCAGGAAGCGGGTGTCGACCCACAGGATATCATCTTCGATGCTAATATCCTAACGGTCGGTACGGGCATGTCGGAGCACAACCGCTACGCGCTCGATTTCATCGAAGCCGTCACGGAAATCAAACGCCTCTGTCCGGGCGCCCGCACCTCGGGCGGCTTGTCCAACGTCTCGTTCGCCTTCGCGGGCAATAACCCCGTCCGCGAGGCTATCCACTCCGTCTTCCTCTACCACGCGATCAAGGCGGGCCTCGACATGGCCATCGTCAATGCGGGCATGCTAGAAGTCTACACCGAGATCGACCCGGAACTACGTGACCTCGTTGAGGACCTTGTGCTCTACCGCCGCGAGGACGCTACGGACCGCCTCATGGAGGCTGCCCCACGCTTCGCCGCGACGAAGACCGAAGGGGCCGACACTTCCAAGAAGAACGAATGGCGCGCCTTGCCTGTCGCCGAACGCCTCGCCCACGCCCTCGTGAAGGGCATCGACGACCATGCTGTCGCCGATACTGAAGAAGCCCGCGTGCAGTTAGGCCGCCCGCTACTCGTCATCGAAGGCCCCTTGATGGACGGTATGCGCATCGTCGGCCAGCTCTTCGGTGAGGGGAAGATGTTCCTCCCCCAAGTCGTCCGGTCCGCCCGCGTGATGAAGACGGCCGTCGCCCACCTCGAACCCTTCATGGCCGCCGAGAAAGTCGGTGGCTCGACGCAAGGCTCGTTCCTCATCGCCACCGTCAAGGGCGACGTCCACGACATCGGCAAGAACATCGTCGGCGTGGTCCTCGCGTGCAATAACTACGCGGTGACCGACCTTGGCGTGATGACGCCGACCGAAAAGATTGTCTCCGAAGCCCAGCGCCTCAAGCCCGACTTCATTGGCCTGTCCGGCCTGATCACGCCGTCGCTCGACGAAATGATCAACGTCGCCAAGGAACTGAAGCGGGCGGGCTTTACGACGCCCCTACTCATCGGTGGCGCCACGACCTCTAAGGAGCATACTGCCATCAAGATTGCCGAGCATTACGACGGCCCGATGGTGCACGTCGGCGACGCTTCGCTCGTCACCACGGTCTGCAGCGACCTCCTTAATCCAGCTAAGAACGCTGGCTTTATCAGTGACCTCAAGGTCGAGCAGGCGGCGATGCGCATCGCCTACGAGCAGCAACAGCCCGCCGTCGTCATCCCGCTCGCCGAAGCGCGGAAGCGCCCGCTCATCACCACTGCCCCGGTCCAGCCCGTGCCGCGTCAGCCTGGCATCACGCTCTTTGACCGCATCGATCCCGCCGCCGTGGCTGAGACTATCGATTGGACGCCCTTCTTCATCACGTGGTCGCTAAAGGGTGCGTTCCCGCAGATTTTGCAGTCGGCCAAATACGGTAGCGAAGCACGCAAGCTCTTTGACGCTGCCCGCGCTGAACTCGACGAACTCATCCGCAGCGAGCGCGTGCACCTGCGGGGCGCCGCTGGACTCTGGGCGGCCCGTCGCGTCGGCGACGACGTCGAAGTCTTCGCGGACGAAGCCCAGGCGCAGCAGATTGGTCGCTTCCATTTCCTGCGTGACCAACGGCAACGTCCGCGGGTCGATACCTGCCGCTCGTTGGCTGACCTTGTCTCCACTGCGAAAGGTGACCACCTCGGTGCCTTCGCCGTCACGGCGGGCCAAGAGATCGAGGACTACGCCGCCTCCTTCAAGGAGAAGGACCCTTACCGCCAGATCATCATCCAAGTCCTCGCAGACCGCCTCGCGGAAGGCTGCGCCGAATGGCTCCACCGCGAAGTACGCAAGGAACTCTGGGGTTATGCGCCGACCGAAGCCCTCACCGTCGACGAACTCATCGATGAGAAGTATGCGGGTCGTCGTCCGGCCGCTGGCTACCCGGCTTGCCCCGAACACACTGAGAAGGCTGAACTCTGGCGCCTCCTCGACGCCGACCGCCTCGGCTGCACGCTGACCGAGTCGTATGCGATGAATCCCGCTGCCTCAGTCTCGGGCCTCTACTTCGGCAACCCGCAGTCCATCTACTTCGACATCGATAACGTCGGTCGCGATCAAGTGGAAGATTACGCGCAGCGTAAGGGCTGGACGATTGAGCAGGCGGAGAAGTGGCTTCGTCCGGTGCTCGGCTATAAAACCTAAGCATGGACGCCCGCGAACGCCAGAAGCTCATCGACGCGCTCGGGGCCGAAGACGCCGCGGCCGTCGAACGCTTCCTCGGCGAGGGCTGTGCACTCTGCCTGCTGGTAGAGACCGCCGACCAAGCCGAACAGGATTGGCCGGAATGGGCCCGCGGCGCCGCTGTGCTCCAACGCTGGCTCGAGGCCCACGGGCGTGAAGCGGAGACCCAACGCAAACTCGGCTACCTGCATTGCACAGTCGACGCGCAGAAGGTCGTCCCCACCGCGATTCGGCCATCGCTGCCGCAAGCCGTCGCCCGCATGCTCAAGGAGCACGGGTTTGCGGAAAGTTAAAACACGCTTGGGCAGCCTTCCCGAGGCAGACTAGGGCAGCACGCGGCGCTGCCCCTACCCCGAGACAGGCCACGTCGTGACACGGTCACACCCCTGGCCCAAGCCGTGGTCCGGATGTTGGAGCAATACGATTTCCAAGAAGATATCACGTAAACCGGCCGCCCCTTGGGTCCGCCTACGTCCTTGCCCCCATGGGCCTTAAGGTTCAATCTAAGGTCATGTTCGCTTGGTTCCGCAGCCTCTTCGCCCCGAAGGCCTCGGGCCCTGACCTGTCCCAAGCCCCCGACGAGCCAGTGCCGACGGAGCGCGTCGCCGGTAGCCGTCCGAAGGATTTTAAGCCATGGATTGGCGTCGACCTCGACGGTACCTTGGCCGAAGCCACCGCGTGGCAAGGCATCGAGCACATCGGGCCGCCGGTACCGCTCATGCTCCGCCGCGTCAAAGCCTGGATTGAGAAAGGCGTGCGGGTTAAGATTATGACTGCGCGGGCCGGCGACCCCGTGGGGATCGCCGCGACCCAGCAGTGGCTCGTCGCTCAAGGCCTCCCGGCCCTCGAGGTCACCGACCGCAAGGACTTCGGCATGATTGAACTCTGGGACGACCGGGCGATTCAAGTCGTGCAGAACAC
>CAIXHF010000048.1 GCA_903919185.1 uncultured Opitutia bacterium
ACTTCTTCCGCAACTCGTCGATCTTCGCCTGAATCTTGGCCGCCTGGGCCTCAGCGTCGCCGAGTGGCGTCGGCGCGACGACTTTCTCGCGGGAGTAGCCGGTGAAGTTCATCCAGTGCGTAGCCCGGTGGCGACGGAGTAGATCAATCTGCTGAAAGAGCGGGTCGGCCTTAATTTTTGCGAGGGGCTCCTCGGGCGTATCTAGGCCGACGCCAGCGAGGATGGTGCGGGCCATCAGCAGGTGGCCTTCATCGCCCGGGTGTACGCGGTCTTTGGAGAAGACCTCGCTGCGTTTGTCGCGGGCCGTGCGCATCGCCGTGTGCAGGTCGACGACTTCGAGGCCTGGACGTTGCAGCGTTTTCTCCCACGCTGCATAGGCTGTGAGCACCGTGTCATAATTAAATTCGCCCGCCTTGGTGGTCGCATCGTAGATGGGGGGCGTCACAAGGATAACGCGCTTCACGCCGGCCTTTTGGCAGGAGTTGAGCAAGTGATTCACGCCATCCTTGAAGGCTTGGAAGCGCTTATCCTCGAGGGGCAGGTAGATGCCGTCGTTCATGCCGTAACACGCAAAGACCACGTCGGGGCGCATTTTGTCGAGGACGCGGGGCAAGCGTTCGGAGAGCGCGGGTCGCGCGAATTTACCGCCGGCGTGGCCGGGCTCGCTGAGGCCGGAGACCGTCTCGCTCGAAAGCCCGAGCGGATAGACCTCAAAACGAGCCTGTGGCCGCAGCTTCTGCAAGTAGTAGTCCATGAACGACACGTAGCCGCCCGCTTGCGTGATGGAGTCGCCGAGGACGACGATCTTTTGGTTGGCGAGTGAGTCGACGGAAGCCGCGACGGCCAAGGTGGAGGTCAGCAGCAGGGAGAATAGCCAGCGTAAGGGGTGCATGGTCGGGAGGGGCGAATTTATCCTTAGCCTCCGATTGGGAGATGGCAAGGGAGCCGACTCTCCAAGACTAAAGACCCCTCATCCGTGGTCGAATGAAGGGTCTGAAATGGTCGGATAGGGGGGATTCGAACCCCCGACCTCCTGCACCCGAAGCAGGCGCGCTACCAGGCTACGCTACTATCCGATAGTTGGACTGAACTACAGCCGCCGGGAGCGGCTTCGAAGGTTTAAAATACAGCGTCTTCCCATAAAAATGCAAGTGAGGTCGCTTAATACCCCTGCTTTTGTTGGCTATTTGGCTGAAGCCCCGATTTTGCCGATTAGCGTCTGGGGGTGAACGCGGTCTTTAGCCATGCCAGGGCGTCTTCATCCGTAGCCTTCGGGTCATCGGTCCAGCGAACCGCTGAAGCCGCCAGAGGCAGGCCACCAATCAGGCCAGGCAGGTCGCCGTATTTCGCTCCACCCGGGAGGAACTTCGCGTCATGGACTTCCTCGAGCTGTGCGAAGCGGAAGCCAGCAGTCGCCCAGTAGGCCGCATCTGGAGCCTGGTGATAGCCGGCGAGTACGGCGGAGAGCGAAGCGTCACCGGCGCTAATCACCGCGAGCTGTCCGGGGAAAGTTTGGCGGGCGTAGATGGTCAGTAACTCCACGTCGTGAGCGCGTTGCACTAAGAGCGAGTCGTTATAGCCGAAAGTATAGGCCGGGACTTCGCGCGTCTCCTTGACCCGACGGGTGTGAAAAACCTTCGTGCCGCCTTGTAGATAAAGATCGGGAGCAAGCACCGTGAAGCCTTGTTCGAGTAGTGATAGGAAATCTGCGCGGACTTTTCCGTCCGCGGCACGCAAGGCAGCTTGGCCATCGTCGCGCAGCCAGAGCACGGTACGGCCGTTCGGCTTGGATGGCTGGAGGGTCGTGAAGCGGACGCTCTCTCCGCGGGTCGCGTGGGTGAGTGTTCCGCGTCTTTCCGTGTGGGCGCCGAGCGTTTGCGGTGTTTCCATCGACGCTTGGACGTCGCTAACTTGGGTCGCGACGCCGAGCACCGCTTGGACGTAGTCACGGAGCAGGGTAGAGCGCCCTGCAGGGGTTGCCTGTTTAAACTGAGACTCGCTGTCGTCGGCAAACCAACGGAGTAACCGGCGTTCGAAGTCAGCCGACGCGGCGGGTGGCGCTGGATGGGCTATGTCCCAGACGGAGAGTTCTGCTTTGGTTAGTACCTTGTAGTCGCGTTCGCGAATCGGCGTCGGCTGGCCAAGGTGAAAGTGCTGGTTGAGCCAGCCATAGAAAGCCGTCCGCGCGGCCTGATTGTAGTTGTGTGGCGAAGCCTCATCGCGGTGGAGCATGACCGCCTCCGGGTGTCCGAGTGTTGTGTAAAGTTGGCGGAGTTCAGGGAAGCCCTTCGTGGACATCTCCTTGGTCCAGTCGTTGGCGGTCGTCATACCCTGGGGCTTGGGTGCAAAGAGCGCCGCGAAGTGAACGTTCCCTTGGCCAATGCGGAGCAAGGACGCATTTTCACAGGAGCAGCCCCCTTGCATCGCCGTCGACACCATCACGGCGGGGAAGGAGAGTGCAATCCGTTCGTCGAGCGCCGCTAACATCATCGTTTGAGTGCCGCCACCGCTCGCGCCGGTCGCTGCTACTCGGGTTGGGTCGACGTCGGGCAAGGACAGTACGAAGTCGACGCTCCGCAGTGCATTCCAAGTCTGTAGCCCCATCACTGACTGCAGGCGGGCTTCGGCGGGTGGGCTGTAGAGGCCCCAAGACTGTGGGTCATTCATCTCGGGGCGTGCCTTGGCGAACCGATGGATTACTTCCGGCGCGAACTGAAGCGAGTCGGAGTCACTGAGCGTGTCCCATTGCCAGACGATGCAGCCCATGCGGGCTAGCTGGACGCAGAGTGATTGGAAGCGGCTCTTGCCGCCTTCCAGGAAGGCTTCCTGCTTCGTCTCGATCTCCTTACGCACAGAGGCAGCGTCCTGCACGAGGAAGCGGGCGTCCTTCCAGTGTCCATGGGCGAAGAGCACTACGGGCGCCTTGCCCTGGATGTGCTTGGGGCGATACAGGTTGCCGGTGACGAAGAACCCGGGAGCACTTTCGAAGTAGACCTTTTCAATGGTGTATTCACCGCAATCGATCTTGCCGTGGATGACGGCGTTGAGGGGCGTGCGCGTGGGCATCGGTAAGAGCCCGAGGGCTAC
>CAIXHF010000049.1 GCA_903919185.1 uncultured Opitutia bacterium
CGCTACAAGGGCACGGTGCCGTTCGAGATGCACAACATCTCCGCCCGCTCGGATGGCTTTGAAGTGACCTTTACGCACCCCGTCGATGCCGCCACCGCTGCCGACACGGCGAGCTACTCCATGGATGCTTTCACCTACATCTATCAGTCTGCCTACGGTAGCCCTGAGGTAGATCAGGCGAAACCTACGGTGAAGTCCGCCACGGTCTCGGCGGATGGCCTTAAGGTCCGCCTCGTGATCGATGGCCTCGTGCGTGGTCATGTCCATCACCTCGTCGCTGACGGCGTCCGCAACAAGGCGGGCGATGCGCTCTGGCACAACGAAGGCTGGTACACGCTGAACGAGATCCCTTCTAAATAATCGTTATCGGTCTTTCCCCTCAGGGGAAGACTGTTGCCAAGGGGGTATGTTTCTGGGAAATCAGAGACATACCCCCTAACCATTTATGCAACTCACCTGGATTGATTGGGCTATCGTCATCGCATCGATTTTGATCTGCTTTGTGCCCGCGCTTTTCTACGCCAAGCGCTCGAGTCAAAGCACCTCCGAGTTCTTCGCCTCTGGCCGCTCGGTGCCGTGGTGGCTCGCCGGCCTTTCGATGGTCGCCACGACTTTCTCATCCGACACCCCGAACTGGGTCACCGAGCAGGTCCGTAAATACGGCGTGGCTGGTAACTGGCAGTGGTGGGCCTTCGTGCTCACGGGTGTGGCCACGGTCTTCTTCTTTGCCCGCCTCTGGCGCCGTTCGGGCGTCATGACCGACCTCGAATTCTACGAGCATCGCTACTCCGGTAAGGCCGCCTCGTTAGTCCGCGGCTTCCGCGCCGTCTACCTCGGGCTCTTCTTTAACTGCTTCATTATGGGCATGGTGACTTTAGCTGCCTGTAAGATCGCTAACATCCTCTTCGGCATCGCCCCGATTTGGACTATCCTGATCTGCGGTGTACTCAATGTCGTCTTCGCCGCCCACTCCGGTCTCTGGGGCGTGCTGGTCATCGATATGGTCCAGTTCTTTATCAAGATGACCGCCGTATTCGCGGCTGCTTGGTTCTCGCTCGTCGAGGTCGGTGAGCGCCTAGTCGGCAAGGGCGCTGGCGGCTGGGCAGGCCTCAAGGCCTTGGTTGAGAAGCTTTCGACTCAGCAGGTGAATACCGCACAAGGCGCCCAGCCAGTGATGTCGGCCGTCAATGGCACTGGCCAGCCGTTCTTGGACATGCTCCCGAATTTCTCGATGTCCGAGCTGGCCTTGATGATCTTCATTCTGCCGATTGCCATCAGCTGGTGGGCTAACTGGTACCCGGGCGCTGAGCCCGGCGGTGGTTCCTATATTGCTCAGCGCATGCTCGCCTCGAAATCCGAGAAGGACTCCCTCGGCGGCACGCTCTTCTTCAACATTGCGCATTACGTGCTCCGTCCGTGGCCCTGGATCATCACCGCCCTGTGTTCGATCATCGTCTATCCCGACTTGGCCTCGATCAAGTCAGCCTTCCCGGCGGCTGACCCGTTGCTGATTGGCCATGACTCGGCCTTCCCAGCGATGCTGAAGTTCCTCCCCGTGGGCTTCGTCGGCCTGATGGTCGGTGGCCTGATTGCGGCGAACTCTTCCACAATCCTGACGCACCTTAACTGGGGCTCTTCTTACCTCGTACACGACTTCTACCGTCGCTTCATCAATAAGGATGCCACCGAAGGCCATTACATCAACGTGGGACGGCTCTCTACGGTCGTACTCTACGTCTTCGCCGCGGTGCTCAGCCTCTTCATGACGTCCGCTCAGCAGGCTTTCGAGGTGCTCCTCTCCATCGGCGCCGGCACTGGCCTGATCTACATTGCCCGCTGGTTCTGGTGGCGCGTCTCCGCTTGGTGCGAAATCGTCGCCATGGTCATGTCGCTCGTAACCTCCTTGGCGGTGCCGTTGCTAATGCCGCACTCCGACTTTGCTACCCGCACCATCGTGCAGGTTACGATCACGACGCTCGCTTGGTTGATCACGGCCTATGTCGGTCCAGAGACGGACCGCGAAACCCTGATTGCCTTCTACCGTAAGGTGAAGCCGGTGGGTCCAGGTTGGACGGATATCCGTGCGGCGGCGGGCGTGACGGACGCTGAAGTTGCTCAAGAGAACCGCATTGGCTCCGCCTTCCTCGGTTGGATTTCGGGCTGCGCGGTTATCTGGTCCTCGCTCTTCGCCATCGGTAACTTCCTCTACTCGTCGGGAGATCCTTCCCGTCTGAAGATGGCTTGGATTCTCACCGGCGTGTTCGCTGTGAGCGCTTACGTGCTCCTCAAGGTCACCCAGCAGCTCTGGGCGGACAGCACGGCCTCCCAGGCCCGCGA
>CAIXHF010000050.1 GCA_903919185.1 uncultured Opitutia bacterium
GAACGCCGACTCACGGAGATGGCGGCCCGGGATCGCAACTTCGCTGGCATCCACGTCCTCCCTCAGGACTCGAGTGAAATCAAAGATAGTCCGGAGACGCGCTTGGTCGTCCTCGGCGTTAACGAGCCCTACAGCCCGGAAGGCTCCTCCTTGGCCCAGCAGCGCGCAACCGAACTCCTGGCGAAACGTGGCAATAGCCCCCGCATCTATCAGAATGCCCTGATCTTCCTCGTCGCGGAAAAGACTCGTATGCAGGAGCTCGATGAGGCCCTCCGTCGTTATCTCGCCTGGTCTTCAATCTCGGATGAAGCCGTCACCCTGAACCTGACGCCTCACTTGGTGAAGCAGACGCAGACCCAGCTCGCGGATGCGCAGCGGGCCGTGGAAAGCCGCATCCCCGAGGTCTACAAGATGATGTTGGTGCCTTCGCAGGCCACCCCGACCGAGCCGGTCAAGCTGAACACTATCCGAGCCACGGGCGGCGAGAGTATCTTCCATGCCTGTGCCAAGAAACTCACCAACGACGAGCTTCTGATCAGTCGTCTGGCCGGTTCTCGTCTGAAGATGGAGCTGGATCGCGTACCCCTCTGGAAGGACGACCGCGTCCAGGTCACCGAGCTGGCGGAATATTTCGCCCGTTACGCCTACCTGCCACGCCTGACCAACCCGAAGGTGCTCTTTGAGGCCGCTGAAGATGGCGTCAAGCAGACCACCTGGATTGAAGACGGCTTCGCCTATGCGGATAGCTATGATCCGGCCGCCCAGCGTTATGTCGGCCTCAAAGCCGGCCAAGCGGTTATCGTGACGGACGGGTCGCGCGGCCTCTTGGTCCGTTCGGCCGTGGCGAAGGCTCAGCTCGATGCGGAAGTAAAGACTATCACCATTGTCGACCCGTTGATTGTCACGACCACTACTACCACGGTTACGGAGCCGCTGACCAAGAAACAGCCTACTTTCTTCCACGCGACGACGTCTATGGATGGCCACCGCTCGCTTATGAAGATTGGCAAGATTGACGAAAATGTCCTGGCCCACCTCGCGAGCATCCCCGGCGCGGAGGTCAAGATCACTTACACGCTCGAAGTCACCGTACCTTCCGGTATCCCGGATAACACCCTGCGGACCGTCAACGAGAACGCCAAGTCGCTCAAGGTCGACACGCACGGCTTCGAATAAGCCGCCCCCGCGTGAGCCAGTTTACCTTCCAAGAGTACTTCGAAAGGCAATTCCCAGCTGACTTAGCCTCGTTCGTTGAGGCTATGCCCGCGAGCCAGCGGAAGCACTTCATGAAGTCGCCGGAGTCGTACTCGATTGCGATGAACTACCTCGTCGAGCCGGCGCTGGCCCTGCACGTCATCCCGCTGGAGCGACGTCCGTACTATGCGGCCGCCCTGCACTTCACTTCCTTGATGGACCAAGCGATGTACCAGCATCGCCAGGAATCCTACGAGCGCTATCGTCGGCTGACTGACTATCCCAAACTCACGGGCGCCTGCCCCGGGGCTTGTATGTATATCGCCGAGCCCACGATGGCCCTGACGCACACCAATCTCTTCGACGTCGAGGAGACTGATTACATTCAGCGGCGATCAGACACCCTTTTCCGTAACGAACTCACCTTGGCGCCAATTCTCAAGGAAGGTAGGGCTTATTTCCGTCATGCCTTCCCGGCGTTTCTACGCCGCTATCTTCCCCACATCAACGACCCGGAAGCCTTGTACCGCCGGGTCTTTAATGACTGGAGCGAAGTGCAGGCTAACCCTTTGCTGCAGGCTGACCCGAGGATTCCGAAGGGCTCGTTCCATATCGCCGCTGGGTGGGGACCGGTGGTCGAAGTCAGGCCTGAGACGAAGGAAGGCCCCTTGATTACGATCACCATCGAGGATGAGTTCCAGGCTCAGCTGGAGCTGGATTTCGAGGCAGGCACTGGGGCGTTTGTCGCCATGCGGCTCCAGAGGTATTTCAAGGTCGGGGAAGCCCGTCGGCCTAGTAGCCTGACGCGCAGCCCGGGCCTGCCTTGTCTGAGGCAGCCTAGTAGTTCGCTGAAATTGAAGGTCGGGTCGTTGGTTTGCAGCAAGCACATGCATTCATTAGCCATGGGAGATCTCTTCATAAATTGGTCTGGCCGGGATCATTACGACCAAGCGAGCAGTCTACCGATCTCACCCGAGGCGGTCTTACACTTCTACTATGTCCAAGGAGAGTTAGCGGCTCTCTGCCTGGGGCATGTACATGTCACGATTTTCAATGAAATGCCGCACTTCAGGCGGGATGGCCGTTAGGCCGGTCGATAGCCTGCCGACTTCCTTCGTTCGTGGGCGCGTTGCTGGGCTTGTTTCGCCAGACTCGGTGAGCCATAAGTCCGGCGAGTGATCTTCGGCTTCCCGACAGGATAGGGCGTGTTGCCGCGATACATCCGTTCCAGGTCCGTCGTCTTCGTAATCAGCACGTTGCCTTTGACCTCCGCCTGCCAGTGCCGATAGACGCAGCGCCGCAGGCCTTCTTTAAGGGTCTTTTGGAGGCAGATCTCGGTCGGGGTACGGGCCATCAATTCGTGACTTAGATGGTCTTGCTCAGGCCCAGAGGCGAGATTTAATCAGTCCATGAAGCCCCTCTATCGCACAGCGTTCTTTCTGCCGCGGCCGCCCGCTGCTCTCGAGGTGGTTCTTCGCCGCGAGAATAAACTCACGACGGCGATCAAAGCAGGGTAATCTACCGCGACCCTTCTCAAGCATGGATTACGCCAAAGTAAAGTTTACGGAAGCCGACCTGGACTTTCTCGACGTACCAGAGAAAGAGCTTTTGCATGAGATTGGTGGACTCTATTTAGCAAAAGGCAGCTTGGTGCATTCCACCCGGATTAGCTTAAGGAAGGAGTTCTCTCCGGCTGGCCTTTATCTCTATCTGCTCGGTCGCTATGGTCCGCCAAATGGAGTCCTTACTAAGCTCAGGGAGCGGGACGAGAAAGTGAAGAGGTCGGTGCTTTGGCATTATATGCTCAGATGGCGGAAGCGGCACCTGCATGTGATATGTCACCCGTACAGGATAGATATCATTTTTGGCCCCGGACAGGAGGTGAATATCACCTCGGCTGCAATGGCTGAGATGTTAAGGGGCGGAATCGAGCGGCATCATGTACAGGTCGCCAAGGCGCGCGCCCAAGTCGAGAGATTCCGATCGTTCCTAAACCCTTTGTCGCACTTGCTTGAGTCTATTCAACGCATGCTGACCAGAGCGGAGGAAATAGACCGAGATCTTGTCAAAAGTAAGCCGCATCCTGAGACCTTTGAGGAGATGCAGTGGTATCACGAAAACCACGAGAAACACTCCGTCGCGGCCGCTGAAATGTCTAGTTGTTGTCTCTCGGTCCGGATGATGTCACCCGTGGCTGCGGAGATGTTCGTGAACCTTGTCATCTTGAACTTATTCAGGACAGAGGGGCAGCCCAAGGATGCCAAAGATAAGTTCAAGCGTGCTTCAATTATCGAACGGGTGCAGATGCTAGCCGACAGGTGCAATGGTTTTGCGATCAAGCCAGACAAGGAGGCGCCGCCCATGAGAGGATTCCTAGAGCTTATGAATCGTCGCAATAACCTGCTTCACGGCAACATAAACCCGGAGAGCAGGGTTGAGGACGATTTTCAGGTGCACGAGGGCGTGCCTACCATCATGAAGTTCAGGTCGATGTTCGACAGGGCGCTTGGGCCGACCATCAACGCATTTCCCCTAGAAGAGGCAAAGCGCGACCAACAGGCAGCTCTTGAATTCATCCAGTATCTGCTTTCTTGCCTTCAGGACGAATGGAGGGCGGAGTTCGCGCTCATGATCGATAGCATCGACCTCCACTATGGCATGCGTTGTAAGCAGGTGAGGGCGCTCTTCGGGAATGATTTCCACGAAAGTATCGACCCAGATTTCTTGGAAGGAAGGGGTCCACTGCCCGACTGGATTGTTTGAGCGGTCAGCCTTTTAGGGCGTTGACGTCTTCTGCGGTGAGCACGACCTGAACCTTGGGCTGGATGCCCTTCTCGGTCATCAAGGTAAGTAGCTCAGCATCCGATATGCCCATGGCCATGGCCAGGCCGGATAGGCTGAGGCAGTCTGGCTTAAGAGCGGTCTCCAAGTCGAGCTGCCTGCTCCAGCCCTTATCCGCGCGTTCGAGGCACTCTCGGATAAAGGCTTCTTTATGCTCGGACGGGAATGCCGACGTCTCGGTCGGTGTGAAGCCAGAAGGCAAAATAGACATGCCTAACTGATAGGTGTCCGTATCTCCGATCATATGGCCAGCGGCGTTGACGACATCCGCCAGTTCGTAGCCAAGTTCCCGGGCAATCTCGCCATAGGTCGGCCCCTTGATGGGTTCGGGTGAGGGTATGAAGGGGGTGTCGAGCAGGCTGAATTCCTGTACGAGTCGATTGTATGTATCGATGGCGGTGGCCCGATCCAGCGAGGTGTCGGCGCCGACCATCCCGAGCTTCTTGGATTGGAGCAGCAGTGAGGTCGCAGCGGCCTTGATTGCGGCTTCCGCCGACACGGTGCTGCCCAGCAAGGCGGCTATGCCGCTCGGCGAAATGGCTTTGCCGGCATCAAGCATAGGCAGGAGGTCGTGCGCTGGCAGACGATTACTTTGCTGGCTGAAGTAGACCTCGCGTTTCTCTGCGTCGACCTGACGCACGAACAGCTCAAGTTCATGGCCGACTTCTGGGCTGAAGCCGGTGATCATCTGAGAAGAGTGCAGCATGCCGGATAGGCCTAGCGGAGTGACCCGCACCAAGGCGAAGCTGGGCTGACCATTGTCTTTGCGCAGGCGGACATACTCCACTGTACCCTTGAGCTTCTGCCCGGCGGCGACCTCAGTGAACAGAGCGTAGGGGAGGTTGGCCCGGACCGGCTTGCTGTCCGCTGCCTTGCGGGGCCGAGGGATCTTCGGGGTGTCGGCAGGGGGCGTTTCCCTGGGTAGGCTGGTCAGCGGCGACGGTTGTCCGCTGCTCGAGATCTGCGGCTCGCGTGCGTTGACGATATAGGTGTCGGCGGTGACTATGTTCGTCAGCTTATCCAAGTCCACGCCGGTTGCTTCCGAGTAGACCATTTGGGCGCCGGCGATGAATTTAATGGGCAGGTAGATCGGGTTATGTCGACTGAGGGCATGTTCGCCGTTTAGTCCGAGTGCGGCGTTGATAGGAGCCACGAACTGCTCTTGGACCACGGCCACCACCACGCATGGCGTCAGTAGACGTTCGATGGCCTGAAGCGCATCGTTTGTCAGCGTCTCGGCTTGGAGGATAAGCACCGGCTGCCGGCGCTGCTTCGTGCCATAGACAGTCGGCGAGCAGATTGCCAAGAGCCTCTGGGTCTCGGTCTCGGTCTGGCACCACCGGACGCCTGCGTAATAGAGTTCCTTCGGCACGCCGAGGACATTGAGCAGTCGGCGCCAGTCAAAGGCCAGGTCGGCGAGATCTGCCAAGTGCGGGGCATACTTGATCTTCGTCTCAGCGGATATCTTGATGAGGTTCTCGCCGATCTGATCGGTTTGTAGTAGGACCGACGAATGCGCGCCCTCGAGGCGTCCAAAACGCAGTTTGATATCCCAGCCGCGGGTTTCGGGTGAGGCGAAGTCGAACGCGCCTTTCAGGAGGTCAAAGATCTCCTCTTTGTCCATGGTCGTGCTGAGCACGACGCAGGTCTCCAGCTCGACCGTCTCCGGCATGCCGTGAGTCAGGATAGCAGGCTCACTTCCCTCCGTGAGGGTGAGCAAATCAGTGGGCACGGCAGCGGCTTTACCATCGACGTTGACCGCAAAGGCAGGCGTCGGCTTGGCTTCGAATTGTCCGGTTTCGCAGTCGAACCAGGTACCCCGCGGATTGGGGCAATGGATTGCCGGCGCGGGTGCTCCGACCCGGGTGCAGGTCTCCCCGATGAGTTCTTTCAAGCCTTGGCGGGCCGAAGGGTCACCATGTACCAGAAAGATGCCTTTTGTCCTCGCGGCTCGCTCGAGCTTATCGCCAAGAATGTACCGAATAATCGAAGCCCCGTCGGCATGTCCGGAATAGAATTCGGAAAGCGATTCAAAGCCACATTTCACCGCATCCCCGGGGATGGCCTTGGCGGGCCTGCCTGTCTGTGGGTCTTTCGGAATCTTGACAGCCAGGGAGGCGCGTTCGGCGAGGGGCAGCGGCCAGAGTTGCCTTAGCTGGCTTCCCGGCGAGCGGGCCGGAACGTAGCCGCAGAGGGCAAACGTGGCTTCTTCCTTGGTCAGGTATTGGTCGAGGAGGTCCGTCACCGGGCCGACTTGAGTCATGCCGCTACCGCAGATAATGACTGTCGGACGGCCCGAAGGGCTTTCGGGCTTACCCCAAAGCACTTCGGTGGCGATCTCTTCGTGGAGCTCATCTATGCGGGCGATCACCTTGGTCCGTCCGTAAGGAATCAGGTCATGGACCACGCCATATTCGTCATCCCCGGCCTCCCGGATGGACTGCAGCAGCGTCGAGTGTTCGTTGAAGAAGTTGCCGCCTTCCGCCTCATCGAAGAAAAAGTCCCGATAAGCCTCCGCGTAGTTCCAGGATAAGCCAGAATGGACGGCGATGAGCGGGGTCTCCGATTTGTGCAACCCCGTTTCCGCTCGCCGATAATGAAGCGCGCAGAAGACGTCCAGCATCAGGTCGAGGCTTCGCTGCAGGGAGAATGCGGGAATGATGACGACGGACTTCTCCCCGTGCCGGAAGGCCTTGGACAACATCTCACACATCTTGTCCATTCGTTTCCGGCCGGACTGGCTATCTTTGCTGCGTGGACGGTTCCCATAGGTAGATTCGCTGACGATGTAATCGGAGGCTTCCTCGTGCTGAACCCGTTCATCGTGTAGCGACTTATTCTCATCCGCATGCTCGATCGGCCCAATGTCTCCGGTGAAGAGCACCGAGGATTCTGCGGCGCCGCTCTTGGCCTTGATGCGGAAGGCACAGCAACCGAGCAGGTGTGAAGTGGGCTCGGCCTCGATCGTTACGTTGTGCTCGAGGATATCCGGCAACCCAGGGTAAACGTGCTTGGCGTCACGTAATGCCTGGATCGTTGCGTCGAACGAATCCGCATCAACCTCCCAGCGGCCGTTGCGCTTTTCAATCTTCATGCCGTCGATCAAGGCGATTTCAGTTAGCTTGGCTGTCTGCCGGGTGCAGAAGATCTGCCCGCGGAAGCCAGCCTGGAACCAGCGGGGGAGGTGGCTGATGTGATCGCCGTGCGCGTGGGTCAGAATGATGCCGGAGAGCTTGTCTGGGTAGCAGTCGACCGGGAGGTTCCTCGGGGAGGCGAGTTGTTCGTCATCATCTTCGCCTTGGGTCGCCCCGCAGTCGACGGCATAGATATTGCCACTGGCCTTGACCTTCAAGAAGTGGCAAGAGCCGGTGACAGTTGTGAGGGCTCCATGGAACTTGAGAAGCAGGGGCATCCACCAAGGCAATTATCCCGCCAGCCGGGGACAACCCCATTTGAATAAGATGTTATAAAGACCTATCTGTCCCGAGTGCCGGCCGATGCACTCCCGGCGGGCAAGGAAGATGTAGGATCGAAAGGGTTCCGGCAAAGGAAGGCTCCGGATTCTCGTCATAATTTGACCGCTTAGTCAGGGCGGTGAGTTTCATCGCCTTGTTCCCTGGTGTGCGCAGCGCCTCGAAGGGGTCGACTCCCTTCGGGCTGGGTAGTGGCGCCGCACCGTCTTTGGGCAGGCGAGGATAGAGAATAGCGACAGGAATAGGCTGTTTAAGCGCAGGCTTATGGACAGCGGTGATGGTCGCGCTGTAGGCCAAGGCCTGGTAGGCGTCCGCCGGCGCGACATCCTCCCCAGCCTGCGCATCCGCCCCGGTCTGTTCTTCGGGGTATGGCACGCTCTTCCACTTAGTGTCGGCCAGGTAAACGATTTCGCCAGACTTTCTGCTCCTGATGACGACGTCGGGTTTGAGTTCCTTGAAGTCCCCCTCGGCTAGATACCAATCCCCGGGGTTCTTCTCGTGGCCATACGCGACAAAATCGGTCCCTGTGAACGAGCGGTTCAGTTCCGCGACGGTATATTGTTCATAGATGTGCCACATACGGAACATCAGCGCAAAACCCTCTTCGTTGTTGTCACCCATCCGTAGGTCGAACGATTTACGACGGAGGAAGAACTTGGCTAAGCTGCAAGCCGAGCCGAGGTGAAGTTCGTTGCGCTGGAGGACCATATTCTTGATGGCATCTCCGGATGGCGGCCGGTCGGATACCTCGTCGAAGTAGCTCAGCGCGAGGCGCAAGGCTTGCCGCGCCCGAGGGCCTTTCGAGAGGGACATCGCCGCCTTGAGACCGGCTTTTAGCAATCGATTGACCTGATTATCAGGATCAAATGAATTGAATGTGCAGGCGATTAATGAGGAGGCTTTGGACGCAAGCGCGACTTGGCGTTGCATGTCAATCCGCCCCCTGATGGTCGGCAGGTCATCTTGGGCGTCGACGTATCGGCGAGGTAGCCCGTGTTGGGCAGACTTTAGCACCTTCTTTCCAAAGGCATGAGAAATCACCTCAAGGATGCTGGAGCTGATGTCTACATCGGCGGCCGACTCGGTTGGTACATCTAGGTCGAAACAGATATTGAGCATCTTGCACAGGTCGACTTCGCTAGACGTAGCCGTCGTTGAATTCGGTTCAATCTTCGGCCTAACCTCGATTTGGACGCCTTTCAGTGCGACGATCCCGACCCAGCAGCCCGTGCGGACGGTGGGCATTTCGCCTTTCTGCGAAAGGATAAACCACTCCAGCGCATTTCCTACCCCCAGCTTCTTCCGGAAGGCCGCCGAGGTCAGGAATGTCGCTTGTTCTTCGGTGAGCCAATGGCCCTCGGGGTCACCCTCGAGCGCCCGGCCGATGCCGATGTGCTCGTACTCTAGTTTAATGATGGGCTCCGCCAGCGGTGTCATTCGGCGGACTTACCTTTGGTGGCAATAGCGACCCATTCATTTTCCTTAAGATACTTAAGCTGACCTGGATAGCCTGTGCAGAAAGAAGCGACTAGCTTAGCCAGTTTCTCTTCCTCGCCGAAGAACCACTCTTCGAGTAGGGGAAGAATCTTATTCAAGAACACCTTCTCAAGGGCCTCTTTATCCAGTCCGGCCGGCTTTCCCTCTTTAGTGTTCTTGGCGAGGTCCCAGAACCATGCATGGCCGATCTGTTGTTCGTTGGTGAGACCGAGGTCGCGGAGGCGCTTGTTGAGCTCCCGCAGCATCTTCCCGCAGCCAGGGCTATTCCCGTCTAGCGCCTTAGTGTCGGGGTCCATTCGGCGGAATTCAAAACGACGGCGAAGGGCCGTATCGAGAACAGCGATGGAGCGATCTGCCGTGTTCATGGTCCCTACTATGCTAAGATTAGGTGGAAGACAGAAGATCTCTCCGGAGTAAGGAAGCGTCACGGGGGTCGCGTTGTTCTCCCCAATTCGCTTGTCCGCCTCGATGAGCGTGATGAGCTCGCCGAAGATCTTACTGATATTACCACGGTTGATTTCATCTATAATCAATACGAACGGCTGCTTGGGCTTACGGATAGCACGCTTGGCGATTCGTTTGAGCACACCATCTTCAAGTCGATACGAAAGCTGGCCCTTTTCATCCATCGTCGGGCGATAGCCTTCAATGAAGTCCGTATAGTCGTAGTTTTGATGGAAGGTCACGAACTCGACGTTACCGCGTAGCTTCAGTTCCGTCGCGGAAGGTACATAGTCATGCTTCATCTTATCTTCTCCCATACAGATTCCGACGACCTCCTCGCTGGTGCTGTACGTCTTCCCCGTTCCCGGCGGGCCATAAAGGATGCGCATGGTCGGCTTGATGCGATTGCCCGCCTCATCATTTTCACGTTCAGGTCGGTTAACCCATCTCGGATCAAAGCCACCGGAGCAGAGCAAGGGAAAGGATAGTGGATACCAGCTCACTTTCGGAAGGAAGCTGGGTATTTTGAGTCCAGCATTCAGTAAGGCCGGCGTGATAACGAAAGGCCGCCAATCCCACTTCTCCAGGTCGCTCAGCATCGGGGTAATTGGCTTTGTGGCGAAGCCTGCTCCCGGCATGGAAATCCCGGAGTTAGGTATCCAGGAAACCTTTCGGCGATGCTTCCAGTTTCCTTCGATAGCTGGTTGATAATCGTAGCCACCCTCGACGATGCCAATCCCTTCGATGCACTTCTTGCTGTCATTCCAGGCGTAAATCACATCACCTTTTTCAATGGTATAACCGAAGAAATAGGCTGCCCCCTCCTTTTTCCGCGCATCGAACTTATCGGCGTCGAAATCAATGTCGGTATAGGGCTTCTCCGGGAAATAATCCAAAACAATGTCGCCCCCTTTGATCCGGTCTTCAAAGAGGTTTTCGCCCCCTTGGCTTAGGGCGTAAAGCCAATGATAAGTGTGGGGCTTGGCAGTGAGTTGTGCGTAGTGCATGCGTGGCATGGAGGCGGATTTGAGCTCAACCGTAGTTTCGTTCACTTCTGATTCAGCACGAGAGTGGCCTTTTGCCGGCTCGGATTTCCCCCACGATTCCACCGTATCGTAGATATGGTGGCCAATCTTAAGCGCGCTGGGCTGATCGGACACTTCCTTGATGGCAAGAGCATGCAGTTGAGAGGAACTCATCGAACCGACGTCTACCCCCTTGTCCTGTAAGAAATCCCTAAGACTGTCTTCCTTTACGCAGCCTACTACGCCTGGGCTGTCAGGCTTCTGGTAGAGGAAGGCGATCTTCCATTTGAGCATGGTGGACAAAGTGACGTGATCAATTTTGGCGTAATCGCCCTGTTGGGCGGCCGTAGCCACCTCGACGATCGCGGAATGGATCTTGGCATAGGCCTCCGCGGCCGTCTTCCCCAGCTCCGTCCGCCAGGCGTGTTGGCTGTCATATGAGGCATGAGCCAGTTTTGGTGCGTTCCGAAAGGCGTATATCGCAAACTTCAGGGCATTGCCGCCGCCGATGCCGACAGGTGTCAGCTGTTCCAGCGCATAGCAGAAGGAGCCCTTGAAAGATTCATCGGTGTCATTGTTGACACGCGTATAGTCCGTCAACGGCATCGTCCTGAGCCGCGAGACGGGCCATTCCTTCAGAAAGATCTCG
This sequence comes from uncultured Opitutia bacterium, assembly GCA_903919185.1. GTDB lineage: Bacteria > Verrucomicrobiota > Verrucomicrobiia > Opitutales > UBA953 > UBA953. The sequence continues at coordinate 11,124 of CAIXHF010000050.1, forward strand.
AGCTGGTCTTTATAATATTCGTCGTGGCAGATCGGTAGGGGCATGGCTTGAGACAAATACAGGCGGAGAAAAGGGACAACCCTCTTTGGATAAGATTGTTATAAATTAATGGGGCCGAACACGGGGTCAGGCCGTACCTTTGGATTGCTGAACCGAAATTCACCTAAATGACACGGTTTTTGGTTCAGGCTTCGCGTGGGTACTGGCCTGACCCCATGGGCCTTCCGTCGGCATAGGTCTTGTGCACGCCGTTCAGATTTAAAGACGCCGTCTATCCGCTACGCTTGCCGCGCAGCTCGATGCCCACCGCAACGGGGTCAGACCCCAATAATAGGGTCAGACCCCAATAATGGGGTCAGGCTACAACATTGGGGTCTGACCCCGTTATTGGTTCCGCGCTCCCGATGGGGGCACCTCGCCATAAACTCAAACGATAAGGATCCCCCGTTGGATTCGTTAATGTGCCCGGCACTTAGGTGGAGATATAATACTTAAGGACGCGCGGGCTTGTCGCTTGAGCGTAGGTGGGCCGCTGGTCAGGCTGGTGGGATGAAGTTTGAGCTTTGGGCGCTGACGGCGGCGATGGGGTGCGCGGTGATCGCAGGGTTTTGTAACAGCGAGGAACCAGAGGGATTTCGTTGGTATGAGCCCAACAGACGGTTGACGCCCGAGCAGATCGTCGCGGACGTGCTCACCCGGCCAATCTGTTCTCGCGATGGGGTCGGCCATGCGGATTACACGAATTTGATTTCCGATTACGCCGCCGCCCTCGGCGAGGTCATGGTCTTGGACCAGAAGCGCACGCACCCTGGACGGGTGCGGTTGCTGAAGCGACTGATGGGGCAATTGGAAGCGTTTACCTGGAGTTATTGCGAAGCCGAGCATCTTCGGGTGGGCGGAAACAATTGGGTCGTTCCGATGGGCGATTGCGTGAATAATCAGTTTCTACTTCGCGCCATTATCGATGGCCTGCCTGACAAGCCGGTTGAGCGTCGATTGCCAATCGTCTCCTTGACGAGGGTCCGGTCCTTTGGCTGGCGTCTCGAGGGCATGAGGTACGATAACTACGAGCGGTTTGATGAGTACGATGATGATGAAAGCCGCGCCAAATGGATCGCTTACTACGCGGAACGCCGGAAGGTCATGATGGTTGAGTGGAAAGCTCTCGAGCAGACCTTGTCCGAGCTGCCTGCGCCGGTCACCAACCGCATCATCAAGCACCTCGAGTGGCGGCTCGATGTCGGGCTGGACGCCTGCTACCAAGATTACTTCAAGCCCGATTATCACAGCTGGTAGGGGGCACCCACTTAATGGGGTCAGACCCCAATAATGGGGTCAGGCTACAACATTGGGGTCTGACCCCGTTATTGGTGCCTGACCCCGTCGGCCACGGCTTGCGCAACGCCTGGCCTGCGCGGAGTAGCCAGCTATCGTGGTTGTGCCACGCGATCGGCCGGGCAGACTGTCCCGATGAGCGACCCCGAGGCAGAGAGCAAAAACGTGCCTCAGGAAAATCGTCCAGCCGTAACAAAAAGAGAACCAAAGCGGAATGGATGCGGTATGGGATGCCTTGGCGGTGCTATAACCTACTTGGTGCTTGGAGGACTATTTACGTGGTTAATTTTAAGTATATACTCCCCTCCCGGCGGCGATTTTCATCGCCCGTGGGTGAAGCGAGGCGATTGGTTGGATTTGGCTATGCCTTTCCCTTTTCTTTACTTACTTACCTTACCAATAGTTGGTTTAGGCGTGTTAATTGCTTTTATAATTTTTTTATTTAAGAAGAAATGAAGCCCCGCAAGCGTGCGTCCCAGTCCGTCATCATCGTCGGGATCGACAACGGGGTCAGGCCGTACCTTTGGATTGCTGAACCGAAATTCGCCTAAATGACACGGTTTTTGGTTCAGGCTGCGCGTGGATACGGCCTGACCCCATGGGCCTTCCGACGATGGCCCCGCCGACAAAAGCGTAACGGAGGCCGAGCTGATCCAGCCGCTCTGCGACGGCCTGAAGTGCCTTGAGGTTAGGCACCGGCATGGTGGGCCAGGCGTTGGCCGATCTCCTTTTCAGCCAGCGCGCGTTCACGCGCGCGACCCATGCGCAACGCATCTACCAGGGCGAGCAGGGCATAGAGGACCGGATCTCGCTGGGCGGCTCCGGGCACGCCGGGATGGAGTGGTTGCACGGCAGCACCCTGCACTTTGCCATCGGGGGATGGCCAGACGGGGGGTGGCTGCCCATCGGCGCTGATTTTCTGGGACAACGGCGATGCCGCCCATGCAGTAGGAATCCCCCGAGTGATCTCCTTGGGGCTCGCTGGAAAAGCGTAGGGCACTCCATGGACGAGGAAATTGCGGAAAACTTCCAATCGTACCTTCTTGGTTTCGGGGTCGAGCAACCGTGCTTCTCCTAGACGCCGCACGGCTGCGTGGACTTCCGAGGCGCTCATGCCTAGTTCCTTGCCTAATTTCGCATAATTACGAGCAGCTGCTCCCGCGGAGAGCTTTAGAGCCACGACTACATCTTGAGGCTTAATGGACATAGACATACGCTATTCGCGAATAGGGAATATAGTCAAGAGTCATTTCACCAATCGTCATGGTCGACGACCACCCGCAACGGGGTCTGACCCCAATAATAGGGTCAGACCCTATTAGTAGGGTCTGACCCTATCACGCCGTGACGCGGGATGACTTTATAACCTTTTGCGGACGGATGCTTAGGGCTTGGGCCGAAGGTAGGGGCGTGGCTTCGCCGCGCCCTCCTATTACGGAGTGCAAGGCAGAGCCTTGCCCCTACCCGCGAGCGTTGCTCGCGAGAGGCAATTAGGACCGTACGTGGTGCGGTCCCTACCCAAGGCAGCTATGTCGGTACGCAGTCCCGACCCTACCAGAGGCAACGACTCCTCACCCCATCGCATGTCTAGGAGGATTTTGGGTTTAGAGTGTTTTGCGGATCTCGATGGCGGCGGCTTTCGCTTTGGGGAGTTTGTCGGCGGGGAGTTTCTCGAGGATGTCTTTGATCGCGGTGCGCAGGCTTTCGTCGTCCCCGGGGTCACACGCAATCAGCCAAGCGGCGCCTTCGACGTCGTTTTTGGGCACACCCATGCCGAGGAAGAGCATCATGCCGTATTTAAACATGCCCGCGGTGTGGCCTTGCATGGCGGAGAGCTTGAACCAGCGAACGGCTTCTTCTTGTTTAGCAGGGTCGTTCGACTGGATCAATCGTGAGCCAAGGTTGGCTTGCGCGATTGGGTGTCCGAGCGCCGCTGCTTTCTTAAGCCAAACGTCTGCTTCAGCTAGGTCCGACTTATCACTATTGCGGTGCTGGAGATACACGCTGACTTCGAACTGGGCGTCGGCGTCGCCGAGTTTGGCGGCTTTGCGGAGCCAGCTGAGCATCTCGCCCTCATCTTCGCTGACGCCATCGCCGTCTCGGTATGAGCCAGCTAAGCTCGTCATCGCTTGGAGGTGCCCTTGCTCAGCGGCTTTGCGGCACCACTTCGCTGCTTCGGCGGGGTCCGCTAAAGTGCCTTTCCCGGCGTGGTAGAGGCAGGCGAGTTGGTATTGATCCGAGGCTTTGCCGCCTTGCGCCAATTCGAACTGCGCCCTGAAGGCGTGGTTATCGGCTAGCTGCTGTGCGCCCAGCGCGTAGATGGGGTGGAATTCCATTTTACTGAGGAAGTCGCGGGCTAAGGGGGTCGCTTTAGCCAGATCACGCTTGCTGGCATCGCGCTTGTAGTTGCGTGCGACCTCGCGGGTTTCTTCATCGCCACCCATCTCACCGAGCAGAATCCACGCGTAGCCCAGCACGACATTCTTCGCTGTCCCCTTCGCTAAGATATGGTTCACCCCGAGGAGGATGCTCGCGCTGGGGTTGCCTTGCATGGCTGCCTTGCGCAGCCACTCGTTGGCTTGCCGGAGCTCCGCGGCATTTTCGCTTTCGCAGAGCTGCCACCCCAGTGATTCCTGAGCGATGGGGTGCCCGTGGGTCGCCGATAGTTCTAGCCAGCGTCGGGACTCTTTGGGGTCTTTCTCGACGCCCGCGCCTTGCTCATAGGC
>CAIXHF010000051.1 GCA_903919185.1 uncultured Opitutia bacterium
AGCGTGCTGGATTCGTTTCAAACCGGCTTCGGTCGTACCTTGGCCAGTACGGGCTCGATCATCGTCTTAGGCGTGGTCTTCGGCAAACTCCTCGCTGAGTCCGGCGGCGCGGGCGTCCTCGCTAAGCGTTTCATTCAGGTGCTGGGACCAGACCGTATCGGCCTCTGCATTATTCTGCTGGCGCTCTGCGTCGGCATGACGACTTGGTTCGCGGTCGGCCTGCTCCTCATTTTGCCGATTGTCATCACCTTAGCGAAGGAAACCGGTAAGCCCTTCCTGATACTGGTGCTGCCGATGCTGTCGTTCTTGTCCGTTATGCACGGCCTCATGCCGCCACATCCCGGCCCGGTCATCGCCATCAAGGAACTCCATGCGGACATGGGGAAGGTCATTCTTTGGGCGCTGGTCCTCGGCATCCCAGTCGCTGCCATTGCTGGCCCGTTCTTTGCCCGTATGGCCGTCAAGCGTGTCGACGTTGCGACGCCCGATTTCGTGCCGTCGGTTTCCGAAGGCCAGGTCTTGCCGTCCTTCGGCCTGACGCTGTTCACGGTCCTGCTTCCGGTCATCCTGTTACTCGGTGGTACGGCCACAGAACTCCTGCATGCCGCGGAGACCCCTCTCGGTAAGGCGGTTTTGTTGATCGGTAATCCCGTGATGGCGCTTTTGGTCTCGGTGCTCTTTGCGATGTGGGCCTTTGGCCGTCGGTGCGGTCGCTCCAAGGCCGAACTACTAAAGTTTTCTGAACAAAGCGTCTCGGGCATCGGCATGACCTTGATCCTCGTCGGTGCGGGCGGTGGCTTCGCCCTCGTGATGAAAGAGGCCGGCGTCGCCAAGCAACTCGCCGAGGTAGCGGCTCATGCCGGTCTGCCGCTCTTGGTCTACGGCTGGCTCGTCTCGGCCTTTATCCGCGTCGCCACCGGCTCCGCGACCGTGGCCATCACCGTCGCTGCGGGCTTCATCGCCCCCGTCCTGGCGGCTAACCCTGGCACGAGCCCCGAGCTCATGGTCATCTCGATTGGCTGCGGCTCACTCTTTCTGTCCCACCTTAACGACAGCGGCTTCTGGATGGTCAAGGAATGCCTCGGCCTGACCGTTGGCCAGACCCTGCGCACTTGGACGATCACCGAGACGCTTATCGGGTTCTCGGGTTTGGCGATGGCCTTACTGGCGGAACAGTTCCTGAAGTTACTCGCCTGATTTCGCCCATGGTCTTGCGACTCCTCTGCCTTTGCTTGGCCTGCGGTCTCTCTGCCGCCGAAGCCACCGCCACCCGCATCATGGCGGTCGGGGATTCGATTACTCAAGGCGGCAAGACCTTCGCGGCCTATCGGATTCCGTTGGCGGCGAAACTCCAGGCTGCCGGGGTGCGGGTTGTCTTCGTCGGCTCGCAGAAGACGGACACCCCGCAAGGCCCGCTTTGGCATGAAGGCTACGGCGGTAAGAATGCCGAATACCTCGCCACGATTCTCGAGGCCAAGCTCAAGGCCCAGCCGACCGATGTGCTCATGTTGCAGGCGGGCCATAACCACTTTATCGAGGAGAAGCCGGTGGCTGGCATCGTGGCTGCGCACCGCGAGATGATTGCCACGGTCTGGCGTCTCAATCCCAAGACGATTGTCATGGTTGCTCAGGTCATCCCTAGCGGCAAGTTGCCGAAGTATAGCTACATCCCTGAGCTCAACACCGCGCTGGCCGCGCTGGTCAAGGAACTACACCGTCCGGAACAGCCCGTCTATCTCGTGGACCTCGCGACTGGGTTTGATCCGGCGAAGGACACCATTGCCGACCTTGTTCATCCCAACACCGCCGGCGCCGAAAAAATCGCCCAGCGCTGGAGCGAGGCGTTATTGAAGGTGCTGCGGTGAAAGCTACATATTAAGCAAAGTCATATTTCTGAGGTAAGGTTTAGGTCTCTAGATGGTGTCGGTTCGGTGAACTAAGGCTGTCCGGTGTCGGCTGGGAGACATCTTATGAAGGGTCTTGATTGAGTGTTTCCACCTAGGTCAAAGGTCGTAATCACGGCAGTCATGACTTCTGGAAAACAGTGCCCGTCCTCATTCCGTAAGATGATTCGTCTCTTGCTCGCCGCCGCAGCGATGCCAGTCGGTGCGTATGCGCAGACTACGATTACCTTTCAGCAAGGCACCGCTGGTTATCTAGGTAGCGTGGACCGGAACCTAACTGCGACTACCTCCGCCGCCAACGTTGCCCTGGGCGAAGTTGCCATGAATAACGGCACGACGGTGGCCGAGTCTCAGTATTTTCTGAAGTTTGATAGCCTCTTTGGCACGGGGGCCACCTTTATTCCGACGAATGCGACAGTCTTGAGTGCGACGTTGACCCTGAAGGTCGGGGCGACCACGGGCGACAATGCGGCGGCGACTTCCGCCGGTATCACCGTGGCCCCGATGCTGGCGGATTTTACCAATGCCACTTCCTTGGTCTCCTTTTCTGGGGTCAGCGCTGTCGGGATCACCTTATTGACGAACGGTCCGCTCTATGTGAACGGTTTGACCAAGTTACCCACGGCCATCACCAGTCCAGCGACGCTCAGTACGTCGTATTCAGCGAACGTTACCCAAGCCGTCCAAGCTTGGTCTTCTGGTGCCTACACGAATAATGGCTTCGTCGTCCAGTCCCAGGTCGCCGATCTCCTGCGTGTCAACGGCGATGCGGCCACGACGGTGGCCAATCGCCCGATTCTTTCGGTGACCTATGTCACGAACGGCACGACTACTTCGTTCAAGAATGGCGTCAACGGGTACGTGGGTTTCACAGGTATTACGACTCAGCACCCTTCCGACGGCACCTTGGCTACGACGCAGATCACTGCGACATCGACCAAGGTCACCATAGATGGGGCCACCGGAAATTCCTTACCAGGTAATGTGGCCAGTCCAGATTGGCTCGGCTTGCTCAAGGTCGGCAATATTTTTGGTTCGGCCAAGTCGCAGGTCCCGACGCGTGCCACCATCTCGAAGGCTTGGGTAGTCGTGAACACCGGAACCAGTTCCAATGATCAGTCGGGTGGACCTTATAACATGTATCGGATGATTACCGCCTGGGATACGACGTCGACCTATGACTCCTTGAGCACTGTGGGCGGCCCTTACCTTGGGCCGATTTCGGGCACCGACTACCTTGCGGCTGGGGTGACGTCCTCGCCCAGTTCCTTGCCGCAGGGTGCCAACAGCCTCTTCGATATCACGGCGGACATCACGGCTTGGAAGAATGGGACGGCTAATAATGGTTGGCTATTCCGCACGCGCACCACGACCGACGGTTGGTCCTTTAACGGCCCCGGTGCGACCGACGTCAATAAACGTCCGGAACTTCAGGTGAATTACGTCGTTGATCAGCTGCGTTGGAAAGGCGACGTCTCGGCCGTATGGGACGCGGGGACCGCCGTCGGTACGGGTGGCACGAACAATTGGATGTTAGAAACAGCGGGGACGGCCACGAACTTTATTCCGACGGACCGCGTGCTCTTCGATGATACCGCCGCCGGGACTGGTGCGGTGACCATTAGCGTGGCAGCCGATCTACAGCCGCAACGTGTTACTTTTAATAATACTACCCGCGATTATACACTCACCGGTCCCGGTAGTTTGACC
>CAIXHF010000052.1 GCA_903919185.1 uncultured Opitutia bacterium
CAGGCCACTCAGGCAGGTCAGATTGACCCGACCCGCACCTGGGTCGTGACCGGCCGCGAACGCCATGTGGCCGGGGCCCGTGAAGGCAACCTGCCCTACCCGCACCGGGCGCTGCGCACAAAAGACTTCCTCTACATCCGTAATTTTGCACCTGATCGTTGGCCCGTGGGCAGCCCAAAGTTCACGAGCCGTGCCGACCTGCCCGCCTTCGAAAAACTGGAGAAGGCCACTTATACCGCCTTCGCCGACATGGATGCCAGCCCGACCAAGGCTTGGGTGATCCATCACTTCGACGACCCGCAATACAAGTGGGTCTATGACCTGAGCTTCGGTAAGCGCCCCGGCGAAGAACTGTACGACTTGGCCAAGGACCCTTACCAAATCAAGAATGTCGCTGCCGACCCGGCCTATGCGGAATCCCTCCGCAAGCTCGGAGCGCAACTGCTCGCCACACTCAAAGAAGTCGCCGACCCGCGGGTTGGACCGGAGCCGGTGAAATTCGAGCTCCCTCCCTTCACGCAGGCTGGCAAGTAAGGCGGGCGGGTTGATTTGAGCGAAAAAGGGCACGACCTCCGCTTGTGTTTTAGCGTGGGGCGGCTTTAGCCTACACCATGTCTAAGAAATCCCGTGCCATCACCGACTACCCGCCTTTCCTGAAGGACCTTCTCATCGCGAAGTCCCCGACGGGCCATGAATTCGCCGCCCAAGCGGTCATCGACGAATACGTCGAGAAGTCAGCGGACACTTACACCAAGGATTCCATCGGTAATCGCATCGCGACCCTCAAGGGCAACGGCGGACCGACGCTGATGTTCGCCGGCCACATCGACGAGATTGGCCTAATTATCTCGCACGTCGACGACAAGGGCTACCTCTACTTTGAATTCCTCGGTGGCCACGACCAGATTATTCCTTCCGGCCGTCGCCTGCACATCCTGACCCGTAACGGTCCTGTGCTCGGCATCACTGGTAAGCGTGCGGTTCACCTACTTTCGCCGGAGGACCGCAAGCGCGTCCCCGAGCGCCACGACATGTGGATCGACATTGGCGTGAACAACCGTGCTGACGCCCTCACCATCGTCCGCATCGGTGACCCTGCCGTCTATACCGATGGGCCGGAAATCCTGCGTGGCAGCATCGGTGTCGCCCGCGCCTTCGACGATAAGGCTGGTGCCTACGTTTGCATGGAAGCCTTCCGCCGCTTGGCCAAGGAGAAATCCCTGGCGGCGACGGTCGCGTCCGTGGCCACCACGCAGGAAGAAATTGGTACGCGCGGCGCGCAGGTTGCGGCCCAAGGCATCAAGCCCGATGTTTCCATCGCGGTCGACGTCGGTCACGCCACCGATCACCCGGATGCGGACAACCGTAAGTTCGGGCGCTTCACGCTTTCGGGCGGCCCCGTCATCGCGCGCGGGCCCAACATCAACCCCGTCGTTTATGACCACATGGTCGAAGCCGCGGAGTCGCTTGGTAATCCTTACCAGATCGGCGCGGAGTCGCGGCCGACCGGCACCGACGCACGGGCCATCCAGATGGCTCACTCGGGCGTCGCCTGCGGCCTGCTCTCCATTCCCCTTCGCTACATGCACACCCCGGGCGAAGTCGTCGACCTCGCCGTCGTCGAGCAGTCCGTCCAGCTCCTTGTCGAGTTCGCCTGCCGCGTGAAGAAGAAGCAAAGCTATAGTTGGTAATAGGGGATAGGGGGGGTTAGGGGTTGGGGGAGAAACCTCCAAGGTGCCTTGCAATTGGTCTTTTCTAAGGCTGATTGCAGTCTCCTATCCCCCTTCGCCGTTCCCCTCCCCCTATCCCCTATCCCCTTCTAAGCCATGCCCACCCCTGCCATCGTCTGGCTTCGCTTAGACCTCCGACTCGCCGACAACCCGTCCCTACAGGCGGCCGTGAAGCATGGCGGCGCAGTGATTCCGGTCTTCATCCATGACCCTGAGGCCGAGGGCTCGTGGCAACCGGGTGGGGCGTCGAATTGGTGGCTGCACTTTGCGCTGGGAGATCTCGCCGCGCAGTTCGAAAAAGCCGGCAGCCCACTCGTCATCCGTAGCGGCCACAGCCTCACGGAACTCAAGAAGCTCGTCGCTGAAACTGGTGCTGGCCTCGTGACTTGGAACCGCCGCCACGAACCGTTGATTATCGAACGTGACACGCAGGTGAAGGCCTCGCTCCGTAACGCGGGCCTGCAGGCCGAGTCCTTTAACGGCAACCTCCTCCACGAGCCGCACCTCGTGAAGACCCTAGCGGGTAATCCCTTCCAGGTCTTCACGCCTTTCTGGAAGAACTGCCTCGCCAACCTGAAATTCGGCGAGCCCCTCAAGGCGCCGAAGAAACTCGCGCCATTCGAAAAGCCTTTAAAGTCCGTCACGATTGCAAAGCTCGACCTCCTCCCGAAAATCAAATGGGACGGCGAGTTTCCCGCGGCGTGGGACCCGACCCGTAAAGGAGCCGAGAAACGCCTGAAGGATTTCGTGGTCGCACCGGTCAAAGACTACCCCACCAATCGCGATATTCCAAAACTCGACGGCACCTCGCGCCTTTCACCTTACCTGCACTTCGGCCAGATCTCCCCACTCGAGATTGTCGATGCCGTCCGTACGGCCGGACATCTCGGGGTCAAGGGCGGCGATAAATACGTGGCCGAAGTCGGCTGGCGCGAATTCTCCCAGCACCTGATTCATCATTTTCCTGAAACCCCGGATCGTCCGCTCCGCCGGGAGTTCGAAAAGTTTCCGTGGGCACCGAATAAGAAGCACCTGCGCGCTTGGCAGGTCGGTCGCACCGGTTACCCGATTGTCGACGCTGGGATGCGTCAACTCTGGGCGACTGGCTGGCAACATAACCGCGTGCGCATGATTGCCGCCTCGGTGCTCGTGAAGCACCTCCTGCAGCCCTGGCACGCCGGCGCCAAGTGGTATTGGGATACCCTCGTCGACGCCGACCTCGGTGCGAATACCATGGGGTGGCAGTGGGCCGGTGGCTGCGGGGCCGATGCCGCCCCTTATTTCCGCGTCTTCAATCCGGTCCTGCAGGGCGAGAAGTTCGACCCCGATGGCGAGTATGTCCGCCGCTGGGTCCCCGAACTCGCC
>CAIXHF010000053.1 GCA_903919185.1 uncultured Opitutia bacterium
CAGCCTGCTTCTCGTCGTGAATTTTTGGGCGCCGCCGCCTTCGCTTTGGCTGGGCTCGCCGCCATGAATGTGCGCCTCGGTGCTCAGGAGGCCCCGAAGCCTGCGCCCACGAAGCGTCCGCCCAATCCTTTCGTCTACAAGTTCAAGATTGGCGAGATCGAGGCCTTCTCCATCAGCGATGGCCACATGCTCTTCCGTGAGGGCTTGAACCTCATGTGGCCTGAGGCTGACCGTCCGGTCATGAAGGACGCCATGGTCTTGAATCGCGAACGCCTCGATGCGCTCCCGCTCTACGTGAATATCATGGGCCTTAAGATCGGCAAGGAAGTCGCTCTGATCGACGCTGGTTTCGGTGAGCGTCACTCTAATCCTAATTTCGGTTGGATGGCTGAAGGTCTCCGTCAGCTCGGTATCACCCCCGATCAGGTCGTGGCTGGCTTTCTGAGCCACTCGCACTCTGACCACCTCGATGGGTTCGTCGATCGCGATAAGCCGGCGTTCCCGAACGCTAAGATTTACCTGCTCAAGGAGGAGTATGACTTCTGGCGCGGTCCGAGCCCGGACTTCTCTAAGTCCAAGCGCGATAAGAAGCCCTTGCCGAACATGGTGAAGACCGTCTGTAAGAACTTCGATATCCTCAAGGAACAGCTCGTCATCGTGAAGGACGGCCAGAAGCTCTTCCACGACTCCGTGGAGATCATTGCGGCTCCCGGCCACACCGATGGTCATGCCTGCTTCGAGATTCGTTCGGGTCAGGAATCTTTGGTCCACATCAGCGACGTCGTGCACCACCACCTCCTCATGTTCGAGAACGTCGGTTGGACCGTCGCGATGGACCATGACCCCGAGACGGCCGTCAAGACCCGCAAGAAGCTCTTTACCCGCATGGCCGCTAACAAGTCGCGTGCCTTCGGCTTTCACCTCCCTTGGCCCGGCATCGGCACCGTTGTCCCGAAGGGCGAACAGTACGCCTGGGTCCCCGAGCGCTGGAGCTGGGGAAGCTAGGCGGGGAGGGCAGGGTTGCAGTGCAAAAGTGCAAATTGGCCTACGGCCTGTGCAAAAGTGTAAAGGTGCAATGCATCGGGTAGGGTCGGGACTGCGTCCCGACCTAGTTATGCCCTTTCGTTGACCGAACTAGGCTGTTCCTTTGCGTCCGTTTACTGCGCGGGGGCCGACAACGGCGTGATCACGGGGACTTTGGTGGGGTCTTGAGCTTTGGGCCGCGGGTCATGCCAGCGGGCCCGATCCGCGGGGGCTTGGCGGTCTAGCCAGGTGCCGAGCTGGATCCTCAGGTTACGCACGGAATCAGTAGCACTGGCCGCAAAACGCGAATCCCCAGCGTCGGCGTCGTTGGCCTTCACGGTGCCAGCGCGCATGCCCGGAAGAGCCAGTACCGCCGCACCGACGGCGTCACGGGATTGACCAGAGACCGCCGAGTAAATCGTCAGGTACTCTGCGAGCTGTTGTCCAGACCGGTAGGCCTTGAGACGTAGGCTGGGGGCGACGCCGGTGGGCGTGGGGTAGAGCAGGGCAAGGTCGTCGGGCTTGGTCCACGAGTCAGCCTTGCCGATGGTTTGCCAAGGGACCACGCCATCGGCCCCGAGGGCCCAGGTTTCTACGCACCAGGCGACATCGCTCGCCCGCGTTGTGCCGAGCTTGCTGGCTGAGCCGTACATGTAGATCAACTTACCATCGCGTCGGGCGGCTCCGATGACGCGGTCGCGGTAGGTGCGGAGGGCGCCAGAGGCGACTTCGACATTGGTGAGGCCATCAAGGAGGTCGCGTTGCCATTCCGGTCGAGAGATATCGAGGCGGAAAGCCAAACGCGTGTTCGGCACGGCAGAGACGCCTTGCCAGAACTCTAGGCCGAAACGGCGGAGAGCCCAGAAGTCCTGCGTGTGCGTGGGCTCGTCGAAGATCCACGGTGCTGAGGTCGCATCCCAGCGGCCACGCGACTTCTTGAACTCCACTTTGTTGTTTAGGTAGAACTCGGCGACGGTTTCCTTCCAGCCGCGGTCGGCAAAGTGTTGGGCGAAGGCTTGGCTAGCGGTGCGGAACTCCCGCCAATAATCATCATCGTAGGCCTGCTCGATCCAGTAGCCGCCCTTGAAGTGGCGTTCATGGTTCATCGGCCAGTTCTCGTTCAACGGTAAGTAGAGGGCCTCGACGGGAACGCGTCCCCGCGGTAAGTCAGCGAAAGCCGAACCATCGAGGAGCGGCCCATGGTCGGCATCCCATTGCGTCCAGTCGAACGTGCCGTCGGCGCGGACCTTAGGTGCCGCGTTCACCTTACCACTCCAACCGTAAGGCAGGATGTTAAGCGTCAGCCGATGCTCATGGGCCAGCCTGTAGAAGTCGCGTCCATGGTTGGGTAGGCCATAGCCATTCATTTGCGCGATGAACGAGAGCTGGTCGGGTAAGCAGAAGTTCCAGACCGTGATTGTGAAAGGCACGGACGCCCCATCGACCTTCAGCGTACCCTCGTGCTTTCCCGGACGCGCGTTCTTCGGAATCTGGAATTCAAGCAGACGGCCTTGGGGTGAAACCTTGAGTGGGTCGAGGTGCGGTCCGACGGCAGGTAGATCAAAACGACGGACAGGTAGGTCAATGGTTACGGACTCCGGGGCCTGTTCCAGTAGCATAGTCACGGCTTCCCCGCGGGCCGCGTAGAGGTCAAGTGACCTTAAGGGCGTACCACATTCATCGTAGGCCTTGAGTGTCGTCGGTGCGGCGGCGACCTGCAGGAGCGGGGGCAACGAAGCTGGCGTGGCCTTGGTGGGCACAACGACGGGGCTAGCTGTGGCAATCTTAGAGACGGGCGCGTCGTCTAGCCAGAGCAGGAAGTAGGGTACGAACCGTTTGGGTCCCTCGCGGCTGGTCACATAGCGATTGGGGAAAAGGCGGTAGTCGATCGTGTTACCTTGCCGCGTGTATTCGCTGCCCACGTCGTCCATGACGAAGAACCCGTGGCTCCGTCCGTCCAGACGAGCTTGCACCACCTCGGGCTTAATCGGGATACGCTGCCAACGGTTAGCATCGGGCGGCGAAGGGTCACCGAAGCCCCAAATGCTTCCCCGTTGTCCAAGGATCACGGAGGTAAGGTCAGGGCCATCCTCGGCCCAGCGGGTCATATCGGTCTTGGCCCAACGGAAGGAACTGGCACCTGGAGTGCGGGCGTAGCTGGACCCTTGGCCCTCGACCCATTCTTGGGCGACGGAAGAGACGGTGATACGGCCGAGTGTCTCGTTGCCTTCGAGGTGAACAGCGAGGACCGCTTGCGTGACGCGCTTCCCCTGGAATTTTGTCGGGTCGAAATCGATCAGGAAGAACTCCTGATGGCCCTTTAACTTGAGTTTACCGGAGCCGCCGTTGTTACCCTCGACTTCCTTAACGTAGGACGAAAGCCAGGCATCGCGGCTGACATCGACACGTATCGGCACGGCGGCTTGAGTGGACAGCGCCAGCAGCCAGGCGGCCATAGACGACGCCAGAGATAGGGGGAGCTTTGGCATAGGGGTGTGTCGGCATCTTGCGGTGACCTTGAGCACTTTCCAGAAGGTTCTTCCTTTCCTCGGGTGCTCGAGTCTTTAAGGTCAACCCATGCGCCTTCTGCCCCTGTTGGTCCTCGGTCTGGGTTCGCTCGTGGCTCGGGCCGACCTCCTGGAAGCTAACCGCGACCCTGCGGTGGCCCCGACGCACGACTTCTGGCAGCACGCCAATGCCCGCTGGAACGCGGCCCATCCGGTAGCGGCCGATCGAGCCTCCTATTATTCGTATGATTGGCAGGAGGATTTTATCCGGCAGGACCTCTTAGACTTGAATCGTACGCTGGTGGCTTTGCCCAAGCCGACCGATAAGCAGCGTAAGATCGCCGACTTTTGGAAGTCGGCCTTAGTGTATGAGCAGAATAAATCAGGCCTACCGGCGGGCGTCACCGCCGCGTTGGCGAAGTTAGAAGGCACGACGACCCCACAGGGTTTCGCGGAACTCGCGGCGGAGCTCATGGAGCAAGGCGTCGGCTCTTTCTTGGGCGTCTACGCCGATCAGGATTCGAAGGATGAGAACAAGGTCGTGCTCTACTTCGGGCAGGCGGGCACCTCGCTCCCGGAACGGGCGCATTATTTCAGTGAAGAGCCCGCCACCAAGAAAGTACGCGACGCGTTTCCGGCGCATGTGGCGCGGATGGTGAAGCACATGGGTTACGATTCGGCCCGGGCGGAGCAGGCTGGTAAGGACGTCTTGGCGCTGGAGACTAAATTCGCCGAGGTGTCGCGTCCGCTGGAGCAGTTGGAAGACCCAGAAAAGAACTACAACATGCTGACCTTGGCCGAGGTCGATGCCCTGACTCCGGGCGTCAGTTGGGCCCCCGTCTTGCAGCGCTTGAAGGCCCCCGTCGTGAAGCAGATAGTCGTTGGTCAGCCCGAGTTCTTTCAGGGCTTCGCCAAGATCCTGGCGACGACCCCGCCGCAGGTTCTCCGCGATTACCTCCGTTTCCATGCCATGACCGCCTATGCGGCCATTCTTAATGGCCAGACCTCGCAGGATAACTTCACCTTCACCGGCCGCGTCATTTCGGGCGCTAAGCAACAGCGTAGCCTCGAGGATCGCGCCTTGGCGGTTCAGGATAGCACGATTGGCGATCTCGTCGGTGAGGAGTATGTTGCCCGCCGGTTTGGTCCGGCCCAACGCGAACGCTTCCGCCTCGTCTGTGAAGGCGTCCGCACGGCCTTCGCCAAGCGGTTAGCGGTTAACCCTTGGATGGATGCCCCGACCCGGGAGTGGGCTCTAAAGAAGCTGGCCGCCGTGAAGCTACGCGTCGGCTACACAGATAAGTTCCGACAGTTCGACGGCGTGCGCATTACATCCGATAGCTTAGCCGAAAACGTCTTAGCGGTGGACCAATGGGAGACCAAGCGTGCCTACGCCCGGGTCGGTGGCGCCCCCGAACGGGAAGAGTGGGGGATGCGTCCGTATACCGTGAACGCTTACTACAACCCCTTGAATAACGAGATCGTCCTCCCCGCCGCCATCTTGACTGTCCCCGCCTACGCCGGTAATGACCTCGATGACGCCGTCTTGTATGGCTACATCGCCACCACCATCGGACACGAGATCACGCACGGCTTTGACGATTCGGGCCGTCGCTTCAGCGCCACCGGCCGAATGGAGAATGGTTGGACGCCTGCGACGGAGAAAGCCTTCGAAGCCCGCTGTGCGAAGCTCATTGCCCAGTATGACCG
>CAIXHF010000054.1 GCA_903919185.1 uncultured Opitutia bacterium
GCAAAGCGAAAGGACGCTTTTTAGGCGTCCTTTCGGTTAGTCTGACCGTCATTTAGGGGCATTTAGCCCTTAGTCCGTGAAGCGGAACAGGGCCACGTCGCCGTCCTTAAAGAGGTAAGCTTTGCCTTCGAGACGGTAGCGGCCGGCATCGCGCGCGGCAGCGACCGAACCATACTTGGCGAGGTCTTCGTAGGAGACGACTTCAGCTTTCACGAAGCCTTTTTCAAAATCGGTGTGAATCACCCCGGCGCACTGCGGGGCGGTCATGCCGTGGCGGAAGGTCCAGGCGCGGACTTCCTTTTCGCCCGCGGTGAAGTAGGTGGCCAAACCGAGCAGGTGGTAGGCACCGCGGATGAGCGAAGATACGCCCGAGTCAGTGACGCCGAGGGACTGCAGGAACTCGGTGGCTTCTCCTGGGGTGAGGTCGCACAGTTCGGCTTCAACTTGAGCACAGATCACGACGTGTTCGCAACCATGGCGCTTACCGATGAGGGCGGCGACGGCGACGACGTGGTGGTTCTTAGAGGGTTCAGCAAGGTCGGCTTCAGAGACGTTGCAGGCGAAGAGTACCTTCTTCGAGGAGAGCAGGTTGAAAGCCTTGAGGCGATTGCGCTCATCGTCCGAGACTTCCATCGTCGAGGCCGGCTCGTTTTCGTTGAGGTGCTTGACGAGGCGGGAGAGGAGCTCGACGGCCGCGATGGCTTCCTTATCCTGACTGCGCACCTTCTTCTGGTTGCGGTCCAACTGCTGTTCGGCCGACTGGATGTCAGCGAGGATGAGCTCGGTCTCGATCACACCGATATCGCGGATCGGGTCGACCTTACCCATGCTATGCACGATGTCATCGTTGTCGAAGCAGCGGACGACGTGAATGATGGCATCACACTCGCGGATATTGGAAAGGAAGTCGTTACCCTTACCTTCGCCCTTAGAGGCGCCGGCGACGAGGCCGGCGATGTCGACGATGTCGATCGTGGCCGGGATGACGACTTTGGTGCCGGCAATAGCTTGCAGTTTCTGCATGCGTTCATCGGGGACGAGCACGACGCCGACATTTGGCTCAATCGTGCAGAACGGGTAATTGGCCGCCTCCGCCTTGCGGGAGCGGGTCAATGCGTTGAAAAGGGTGGACTTGCCGACGTTGGGAAGTCCGACGATACCTGCCTGGGTCTTTGCCATGGAAAGTGAAACGTGGGCAGGGTTGCCCCGGAGGTCAAGAGCCGGGAGGGGACGGCGGTAAGGCTTCGGCCTGCTGGCGTAAGGGACTCGAAGGCAGGACAATCTCTTCGTTGGCTCCGGGCTGTCCGCGCAGCACGACCGCGAGGGCCGCTAAGCCACGGATGTCGACAATCCTTAGGAGTGCCGTTGGTTTCAGGTCACGGGAACGGCTGACCACGAGTTCATCCTTCTTAAGCGAGAGCTCACTGGCCGTGCGCGATAGGAGCACTAATTGCGGACCAGACGCGGTGGGGTTTTGTCCTACGAAGCCCAGTCGAGGGTTGCGGCTTGCCCCCGGGGGGCGGGCGAATTCACCGCCTGATTCGACCATCGGCGGAGGGGTGGGCTGATCGACCGCGCAACCTACCAGCAGTAGGCTGGCGGCGATACCAGCGATGCGGCTCACAGACGGTTTGGATCGTGCGGCTCGTTACCTTTGAGTCGGAACGCTTCGAGCGTAGCACTCGGCAGGGAGGGCTCGGCAGACTTTTCCGCCGCCGTTTCCGCATCGATGAACTGGTCAAAGCCTGGGCCCGAGGTATCGAGTTCACCTTCGAACATGCCTTGCAGCTGACGCATGCGCGTTGGGTGACGCATCTTGCGGAGTGCCTTCGCTTCAATCTGGCGGATACGTTCGCGGGTCACCTTAAAGTGGCGGCCGACTTCCTCGAGCGTACGTTGCACGCCGTCGAGTAGACCGAAGCGTAGGATGAGTACTTCCTTCTCGCGTTCGGCAAGGGAGCGGAGAACGAAGTCAATCTTCTCGCGCAGGAGGCGCGTGGACGCCGTGTCGGAGGGGTTTTCCGCCGACTTGTCTTCGATGAAGTCGCCGAGAGAGGTATCCTCGCCGTCGCCGACCGGGGATTGCAGTGAGATCGGTTGCTGGGCCATCTTCATGATCTGCTGGACGCGTTCGATGGCCATGTTCATCTCGTTGGCGACTTCTTCAGCCGTCGGTTCATGGCCGAGTTCCTGGGTGAGTTGCTTCTGGACCTGCATCACCTTATTCAGCGTTTCAATCATGTGGACCGGGATGCGGATCGTCCGAGCCTGGTCGGCAATCGAACGGGTGATCGCCTGGCGGATCCACCAGGTGGCGTAGGTGGAGAACTTATACCCGCGGCGGTATTCAAACTTCTCGACCGCCTTCACGAGGCCCATGTTGCCTTCCTGGATGAGGTCGGTGAAGAGGAGGCCGCGGTTTTGGTACTTCTTCGCGATGGAAATCACGAGGCGGAGGTTGTGCTCGACCATCTCGGTCTTGGCCTTCTGGGCTTCGTCCATATGCTTGCGCACGTTGCGGACGAGGTTTAGCAACTCTGTCGGCAGGAGGCGCCAGCGGCGTTCGACTTCCTTGGCCCGGGTGGCGGAAATCTCGGGCTTGCGGGCGAGCTTGGCGCGGACGTTGCCACGCATCACCGGCGCGGGCTCGACGAGGTTGCGGCAGTCTTCGAGGTCGGACTTGAGCTCGGGGAGCTCCAGCCACTCTTCGAAGAGCTTCATTTTAAAGCAGAACTTACGGAGGATGTCCTTGCAGCCTTCTTTGCTGGCGAGTTCGAGTTTGCGGTAGGCCTCGCGGGTCTTCGGGCGCTTGATTTCATCGGTTTCTTCGAGGTATTTCTGCCAGCCCTTATCGAGGCGGACCTGGAGCTTAGTGCACTCCTCGGTGGCCTTGGGCAACATCTTGTAATACGCGTCGCGGGACTCGACTTTCTTGTCGATGACGACCTTGTCAAAGCGCTCTTCCTTGCGGAGAACCTTGAGGGCGAGGTCGAGCTGATAGGGGAGGGTGAGCCAGCAGGAGAAGAGGAACTCTTGGGCGCGCAGTTCCGCATCTTCGATGCGCTTGGAGATTTCGACTTCCTGTTCGCGGGTGAGCAGGGGCTTATGGCCCATCTGCTTCAGGTAAACGTTGAAGGGGTCGTACGGGGCATCGGCCGGGACCACGCGGGCGGCTTCTTCCTCGGACTCGTCGATCTTGCGCAGGAACGTTTCCACTTCATCTTCGTCGAGCAGCTTGATCTCGAGGTTATCGAGGATGTTCATGATGTTCTCGATCAGCTCCGGGTCGGTGGCGCTATCGGGGATGACCTCATTGATGTTCTGGACGGTGACGAAACCGTTTTTCTTCGAAAGGACGACGAGTTGTTGGACCTTTTCGTTGACGTCTTTGGTGATGGAAGGGGTCGGGGCCTTGAGGGCCGGCGCGGGCTTCTGCGGGATCACCGGCTTGGCGACTTTCGTGGTCGTGGCCTTGGGCGCTGCCGCGGACGTCTTGGTGGTCGGGGCGGCAACCTTCGCGGCCGGAGTGGCTTTGACGGGGGCGGCGGGAAGCTTGGGGCCAGCCTTCGGCGCGACGACGGCCTTCGGAGTGACGGCGGGCTTAGGCGAGACAACGGCCTTAGGTGCGACGACAGCCTTGGGTACGACGACGGCTTTAGGTGCGATGACGGCCTTGATCGGTGCCTTCAAGACCGGCTTCGTCGGTTTAGCGACGACTTTGGGCGTGGGCTTCACGGGTTCCTTAGCTTTGGGCGGGGCCGCTTTCACGGGTGCCTTAACGGCTTTGCTGGTGGACTTCTTGGCGTTCTTGTCGGGCATGGATGTTAGGAAAGGGAAGGAGGGGCCGTGTGGGCCTTGCGCAGGGCAATCTTTTGACCCTGCAAGGTGTTGAGCGTGGCAACGTCTTCGCGAGGCGTGGAGGCAATCATCGAATCCAGTCGGCGGGTCTGCACTTGCAGCTGACGTTGGTGGAAGGCCTTCAGGATGCTGTTCGCCCGGATCAGCAGTTCTTCGTGTTTGTCGGTGTCTACCTGAGGGACGGACGATAAGCGGGCGGCTTCATCGCGAAGGTCATCGTCCAGGGCATTAATCGCCTCGCGGACGCCTTGGAAGTGTCCGTGGACGGCTTCGTTCAGAAGGGCCATTAGGAGGCTGCCTCCGCGGCCGGCTTGATCAATCCATTCCAGCGGTAACGCTTGGGCGATTGGAAGGAAGAACGATTCATGCCGGAGAAGGAGCAATATCAGGTCTTCCTCGGAAGTTGTCAAGCCCCCCCCCTTGACAGGCGGGACCTCACTGGGTTCGACCCGGCCCAGCTGGGCGGCGGGGCGTTGGGCGGCGACTGTCGCCAAGTGGCGTTCGTAGGCCATGTGCATCTCGCGGATGCCGATCCCCGCGTGCCGCGCGGCTTCGTTGAGCGCTTCGCGGACAATCTCCTCGGCCCCGGCCTGCTCGACAATTGGAAACAGGGTTTCCAAGAGCGCGAGGCGTTGCGCGAGCGGCATGTTGCTGGCGCCCTCGGGAATAATCGACTGGACGCAGAACTGCATCGCACTCCGGGCGGTCGCCACCAGGGCCGGCCAAGCCTCAGCGGAATGTGTTGAGAAATAGTCATCCGGATCCTTGCCGCCAGGCAGCGAAAGAAAACGAATATCCAAGCCTTCCCGCAGGCCGATCGGCAGGAGTCGAAGCGCCGCCTTCTGGCCCGCGGCGTCGGAGTCGAGGAAGACGATGAGGCGTTGCGTGAAGCGGCGGAGCTGGGAGAGGTGTTCTTCCGTGACGGCCGTGCCTTGGGCGGCAATCACGCCGGGGATACCCGCCGAGTGGCAGCGGATGGCGTCCAACTGCCCTTCGACGAGCACGAAGGGCTCTTCGCCTTTGCGGATCGTCCGGGCACGGTCGAGGTTGAAGACGGTGCGCGACTTTTTGAAGAGTTCGGTTTCCGGCGAGTTGACGTATTTGGCCTCACGGGAAGGGTCATCCTGCGGTGTGATATCAAGGGTGCGCGCGGTGAAGGCGATGACGCGGCCTTGGATGTCGCGGATCGGAATAACCAGCCGGCCACGGAAGCGGCAGCGCCAGCGGGCGGGGTCGGGTACGCGGTCGGTCCCGAAGAATAGTCCAGTCTGTGCCAAGGCTTCTTTGCTGTAGCCTTTCTTAAGGAGGCCAGGGATGAGCTTGGAGTCGTCGACGGGGGCGAAGCCGATGCCGAAGTCGTCGGCGACGGCGAGGTCGAAGCGACGCTTCTCCGTCCAGTAGTTCTTAATCCATTCTCCATGAACGGCGTCTTCAAGGAAGCACCGGCGCCAGTAGTCGGTGACCAGCTCGTGGATCTCTAAGAGCTGTCCGCGCATCGAGCGCTCGGAACTGGTCTCGCCGCCGTTCTCGTACTCGAGCTGGAAGCCGAAGCGCATGGCCACCCGTTCGATGGACTCGGGGAAGTCGAGGCCCTCGCGGGTCATGACTAACTTAAAGGCGTCGCCGCCTTGTTGGGTACTGAAGCAGTACCAGAGCCCAGTATCAGGGTTGACCTTAAAGGAGGGGCTTTTCTCAGATTTGAAAGGGCTCAGACCCCACCAGTCGCGTCCCCGCTGCTTCATCTGGGTATAGTCGCCCGCCAACGCGACGATGTCCGCCCTTTGGCGAAGGTCGTCGATGGATCTGCGGGAAATTCGGGCCACGGCTGTCAAGGGGTGCGTGTCAAGCGGGGCTCGGCAACCTCATTTAGTTCCCATTCCGCCGCGTAAGTTCCCACTTAGGGGTGCCTAAGGGGGTTAATCTGTCAAGGGGTGGAGGGAAAATCCCTACTTAACACTCGTCGCAGAGCTTGTGGCGGATGTCTTTCGCCTCTTGGCGGCACTGGGTGGCCTCGACCGCCCGGCCCTGGGCTTCGAGGGCCTCGGCCAGGTTGGTCAGAATAGTGGCGGCCTCGCGGCTCCCGCGGGTGTGTAGGCGGTATTCCGTGGCTAAGAGCTTCCGCTGGATGCGTTCGGCCTCGGGGGCGTTACCCTGACGCAGTTCCACGCTGGCTAAAATGCTCCAGAGGCCGGCCACGTCTTCGTGGTCGGGGCCGAGCCGAACCATCTCGCAGGTCAGGGCTTCACGGTAGCAACGGATTGCCCTGGGTAAATGGCGCAGGCGGTAGTAGCAGCCGGCTAATTGCGTCAGGCCATTGGCGTAGTCCGCTGGGTCACGGGCGGGGTCGGCGGCCAGCGCGGCGAGGTAATCTTCATACCCCTTTGCCGCGGACACAAAATCACCAGCACTACTGGCCGCCCGGGCGGTGGCTTCAATCTGCAAGGCTTCCTTGGCCCTTTCGGAGGGCGGGGGAGTAGTCAGGCCTGGTGAAGGGTCGCCGGGAGTGCAGGCGACGAGTAGCGCGAGGCAGCTGGCTGATAAAACTACACGAAACATAAGGTGAGGCCGTGAGGGTGGCCTCGGATCAGCGGGTCGGCAATGTTCATGTTTGCGACAGCATTGTTTCGAATGTTACGCCGGCGGATTGGTTAATGGCATTTATGACAAAAGTTAAGGTTAGGTGTATGACACGTCCGTCACCCTCCTGCCATTAAACCTTAAAGAAGGTATAGGAAGATAGTCGCCTTCTCCATGCACCACCTATCCCGATCCTTCCTCCTCGCCGCGGCCTGCTCGGTCACGGCTTTCGCTCAGCAGTATACTGGTCCTTCGGCCTCACAGTCGCCGATTGCCACGGTGACGTCCCCGAACTGGACGCTCACGTCTTTACTTTCTACGGGTGATAGCGTCCCGGGTTTTTCGGCGGGCACGTCTTACGTCATGGGCGGGGTTCCTGATGGCCTCGGTGCGTATGACAACGGCGATGGCACATTCACGATGCTATCGAACCATGAACTTTATGATACCTGGGGTGTAACGCGTGTCGGCGGTTCCAAGGGGGCCTATGTTTCAAAGTACGTCATCAATAAGACGACGCTCGCGGTGGTTTCGGCGGGCGACTTCCTGACCTCGAATAGCAACCTCTATCTCTGGAATCAGGCAGGTTCGAATTGGACTTCGGGCGCCAGCTATGCGATGTGGCGCCTGTGCTCGGCTGATTTGGCTCCCCTCAGTGCTTTCTATAACGCGACCACTGGCAATGGCTACAATGGCCGTATCTTTCTGAACGGTGAAGAGGGGGCTGCCGCTTCGACGGCCAATAATCCACTGGGTTCGCGAGGTTTTGCCTGGATCGCTACGGGTGCTGAAGCGGGCCGTGTCTACGAACTGCCGCACCTCGGTCGCTTCGCCGTTGAGAACCTGCTGGCTAATCCCTTCCTGCCATCAACGTCGAATCAAACGATCGTGGCCGGCAACAGCGACACCTCGCCCCAAGGCCAAGTCTATCTCTATATCGGAACCAAGCAGTCGACGGGCAACGCCATCGAGAAGGCAGGTTTGACTAATGGTACGCTCTACGGCGTCAAAGTGACTTCTGCAACTGGTTACACCGGGGCCGTGGCCAACGAACTCGCAACCGGCATTAACGGTAATTTCATCCTAGTCTCGAAGACCGATGGGACGAACGCTGGCGCCACTCCCATCTGGACCACCTCGACGACTGCCTCCGGTCTCGTGACGAACGCCGGTTCGGCGGGTATAACAGGCTTCGCTCGTCCAGAGGATGGTGCCTGGCTGAATGCCACGACCTACCTGTTCAATACGACTGGCTCTACTCCCTCTGGCGGTACCAGCCAGACCGCGGCGAAGGTCTATAAGTTATCCTTCGCCAATGCTGCCGATTACACGGTTGGTGGCACGGTCTCTGTCCTGGTAGATAGCTCCCGCCTTAAGGGCAAGGATGGTTCGGCGGCCTGGATGTTCGATAACCTTGCGGTTGGTCGCGATGGCTTGGTTTACATTAACGAAGACCCCGGCTTGAATCAGTATGTCGCCAAGACTTGGGTTGTTGACCCGACCGCCGCTGATCCTAGCGCTTCGGCTCTTCAGGTCATGGAGCTTGATCGGGCCCGCTTCCTCGGAACGGTGAATGCCACCATCACCTCAGGCGCCAGCGGCACCAACGCCCTCGTTCTTTCCAGCGTCGCCGGACTGTCCGTTGGCCAAGTCGTCGGCGGCAAGGGTATCCCAGATAACACGCGCATCGTTGGCATCAATACACTGACCAACACGGTGACTTTAAGCGCCAACCTCACGGCGGCTTCTTCCGGCTTCTTCAGCGCTGGCGCCGACTTCCGCACATGGGACGAAGAGTTCACGGGTATCGTGGACGTGTCCGACATTTGGAACGACGGGACGAAGTACTTCCTGGTCGCTATGCAGGACCATAAACTCACCGCTGGCACCGACACGTACGGCACGGTCGAAGGCGGTCAGTTCATTCTAATGCGTAATGTAAGTTCGGCTGCGGTTCTCGCGGGCGGCGTCTATAACATGAACGGCTCAACGCTGGCCGGTGCCGGCGTGACCATCACTGCCCCCATCGTATTGAACGGAACGGGCGGCGTGTTCGATATGACCGGGACTAACACTATCTCCAGCGTTATCGGGGGTTCAGGTCAACTTTGGAAGATGGGTGCGGGCGAACTCATTCTGTCCGCTGCCAACACCTACACCGGCAATACAAACGTTTCCGCCGGCATCCTGACCGTTGACGGCACCATCCTTTCGCCAACAACCTCGGTCTACTACGGCGCCACGCTCAAGGGCCATGGTACGATTCGCGGTGACGTGAAGAACTACGGTACCGTCGCTCCGGGTAATTCCCCTGGCGTACTCACCGTCACGGGCAACTACACGGAGAATGGCGTCCTTGCCATTGAGATCGCCGGCACCTCCGGTGCTGGCAGCCTCACTGGCCACGACCAGCTCGTGGTCGGCGGTACTTTCAATGCGATCGGGTCCAGCTCAAATCCGGCCAGTACGGGTTCGACCTTGAGTATCGTCAAGTATACTGGCTTTGACCCGCTGCGTACGCAAAGCTTCAAGGTCATCGCGGCCGCCAATTACGCGGGTGGCTTTGCAGTCCTCGATCGCAATACCCAGTCGACGCAGCTCTTTTACCAGCCGACCACCGGTACGCTCTTCGGCACGGGCCTGACGGAAACGCAGACCTTCGCGGATTATGACACCGCGGTTGCCAATCGCGTCGCAGTCGGTGCGGCACTTTGGGCCGATGGCGTGACCAATGGCACGGTAATCAAGAACGGTGCTGGTTCGACGACCTCGACCGCTAAGGCCTTCTTGGCCGCGACTGACGTCGGCAACGCTGCCGCTGGGGTTCTCTTGGCCGCTGACGTAGGCGCCGCCTTGGATGCACTCTCGCCTGAGTCGTATGGCACGGTCGCCCTGATGGGTGCTCGTAATGCCCACTCCCTCGCTCGCTCCTTGCTCGCGGCGGCTCCTTCGGGCGATGCTTGGACCTATCAGCTCGGCTATGATGCCTCCAAGGCCACTGCTACTGCTTCGCCGACCAGCCTGAACGGGGAGTACGACGTCAACTCCAGCTACGTGCTCGCCACTCGTGGTCTGGGGCAGAATAGCAAGGTCTCCATCATGCTCTCGACCGACCATGGTAACGTGGCTGCCAGCGGCTTCGCCTCCAAGATGACTGGTCAGGCTTTGGGCTTGGGCTTCGGCACTGACTTCGGCGGTGCGCGACTTGATCTCGGCTTCACCTCGGGTGTGGAGAAGGTCTCTGGTGTCCGTTCGGGACAGACTTTCACCGATGCCAACCTGAGCACTTCCTCGTTGATGGCTCGCCTATCCATGGCGCCGATGGCGGGCTTCACGCCTTTCATTGGCCTCAGCCACAGCAGTGGCACGATGGGCTCGTTTGCTGAAGTGGGTACGGGGGCCAACCTGAACGTGACCTCGTTTGCTAACAACATGAACTTGGCCGAAATCGGTGCCGAGTACTCTTACAAGTTGTCCGATAAGCTTACGTTGGGGCTCTCGGCCGCTTACGAGCACGACCTAGATACCGGTGTGAATAGCATCACCTCCAGTTTCGCGGATGCTGCCACGCCGACGGCCTTCACCGTCAATTCCTATGGTTTGGGTAAGGATCAGTTCCGTGGTGGCCTGAACCTCAAGGTTAGCTTGAGCGAATCCAGCTCTGCTGGTTTCTCTTACGAGATGCGTTCGGGTAGCGGTGTTAAGTCCGCCTCCGACCTCAAGCTGAATTACACCTGCCGCTTCTAAGCCCTGACAGGATAAATGACGAAGGCCGCCCATTCGGGCGGCCTTCTTGTTTTAAGGGGGCAGGGGTGCGGACTTAGTCGCCGATGAAGGTGACGTCGTCCCACTGGGCCTTGAAGTAAGGAGCGGTGAGGTCTGGTTCGACGACGAGGGAGTGGTTACCGGCGGCAACAATCACCGTGGATTTACCGTCCTTGAGTTCGAGTGGTTTGCCATCAATCCAAGCGGCTTTGACGCCCGAGAGAACGAGCGGCTTGGCGGTCGCCGCCGAGGCGGTGAAACGGGCTTCGGCGTACAGTCGTCCAGGATTAAACTCCTTGAGGAGTTGACCGCCAATCAGCGTGTAGATGGTCGCCGGGGCGCCGGACTTAGCCAAGGCGCCGGGAGGTTGGTCCTGGAAGATCCATGCACGGGCGACGTTGTTTTTGCTGGTGTCGAAGGGTCCAGGCTTACCGATTTCACCGAGGAAGGCGAAGAGGCTGCGCTTGGGGACGAAGTCGAGGCCGTCCACCAAACCAGCGGGCATGAGGCTGCCGATGTTTTCACGCTTCACGAGGTTGGCCTTACTGACGGGGAGTTCCACGCCTGGGCCCGGCCGAATGATAATATCGCTGGTCGTTTCACGGGCCGGGATGCCAGTGAGGACGCTGCCGTCCTTCATGGTAAAGGCGAAGCCGTGGTAGCCTTCCTTTATCTTGGCCGCAGGGTTGAGGACGCTCTCCACGATGTAGTCAATGGGGGCACTGGCACCGATGCTGGAAAGGTCGGGTCCAAGTTTGCCGCCCGCGCCGCCGATAGCGTGACAGAGCGCGCAGCCGTTCTTGCGGTAGACGATTTCACCTTCGACTGGATCAGCGCCACGCTTGAGCGCGGCGACCATACCGTTCACTTCGGCGGTGTAGTCACGTGCGCCAGCTTTTGCGCCAGTGAGCGGGGTGAGGACGTCGACCAGGGCCTTGCCCGTCCGGCCCGAGCCCTTGGCGGCCTGGAGGGCGGTGGCGTAGGTTTCCGCCGTGAGGCCCTTAGGGAAGTCCTTGGCTAGACGGGCCGCGAAGGCCGCGTGGGTGAAGAGTTCCTGCCAAGTACTGACCGCCTCATTTTTCTTCAGTTGGGCAAACACGCTTGGTAGCACCTTGAGTGCTTCCGCTGGTGCGTGCACGGAGAGGCCAATCAGGGCGCCACGCCGGACGGAGAGCGGCTGCGTGTCAGCGGAGAGGGCCTTCAATGCGTTGACGGAAGCCGGTTGGCCGATGTCGCGGAGGGCTTTAAAAGCGAAGTCGCGAGCGGCCGGGTCTTTTTCTTGTCCCGCGAGCTTGGCGATTTCGGGAACGGAGGTTGCCAGCTTCCAGGATCCGCTCAAGCGAACCGCGGCCAGACGGAGGTCACGGTTGTCGGATTGGAATAAGGCACCGAGTGCGGCGAGATCTCCAGTGGGGCGAACGTTGCGCGTGAGGGCGGCGTCGACCAGCGCACCCGCAGCCCGGACGCGGGCCGCCGTTTGCAAGGCATTTTCCTTGGTTAGTAGTCCGAAGAGTTGGGTGATTTCCGTTTCTGCACCGGCCTTGCCGATGAGTTCGATCCAGGGGCCAGTGCCCGCGGCATCGATGGTCCGTCCCTTGAAGAGAGCTTGGATGTGCGGGCCGCTCACTACAGGGTCAGCGGTCTTGACGAGTCGGTCCAACTTGGCTTCGCGACCGTTCAGGAGGTCGGGCTGGGCTACGATGGCTTTAAACCAGGTCTGGGCGACTTCGTTGCTACTCGTCCAAGCAGCAAAATCTAGGAAGTTGTCTTCTGGGTTGTTGGGGAGGTTGTCGAGGATGGCGTCCGCCGAAGCGAACGTCCCCACCCGCGCCAAGGCACGATAGGCTTCGAGTTGCACGCGGGGGTTGGCGTGTTTCAGGGTGGCGGCAATCGCAGGAACGTCGTTCGTCTGCACCAAGCGGTTGGCCTTGCCGAGCTCGCGGAGGGCGACCTGCACGGTGACGGCATCGGTACTCTTCAGCATGGCCAAGAGTTCGGCGGAGCTGTCGGTACGACCGCTGAGTAACCAAGCGGCGTGGCGTCGGGTGACTTCATCCTTAGCCCAACCGCTGACGGCTTTTTGGAGCGACGCTTGGTCGAGGAGCAGGAGTTCGCGGCGGGCCTGTTCGAATTCCCAGCGATTCGCCGAGGTGAGTTTAGCGAGTAAGGCCGCCGGCTTTTGACCAGCGAGGGATTCCCAGGCAATGGGTTTGCTGGCCGTCGGTGCGATGCGCCAGATGCGGCCGTGTTGCTTGTCGCGGCGAGGGTCGCGGAAATCGACTTCCCCGTGATTGATGATGGGGTTAGTCCAGTCGGCAATGTAAAGGCCGCCATCGGGGCCCATCGCGACGCCAATGGGGCGGAACGAAGCATCGCTGGTGCGGACAACGTCCGGTTGCGCGGTGGTGATGAAGCCAGACTTCGGCTTGGCGTCGGCGGTAAAGTCATTGAAGGCGAACCGGACGATGCGGTGGGCGCGGAAGTCATTCGTGATGGCGTTGCCTTGCCACTCGGCGCCGAAGAGGGGGCTCTGGACAATTTCCAGGCCACAGAACTTCGGGTAAGAACCCGGGCTGATGCTGCTGACCGTCCGGCGGGCGCCTTCGGTCGCATTGAGAACAGCACCGGGGAAGCCCCAGCTGATGCCGTTACCGTCGGCTCCCGAGGTCAGGAAGGTCTGGCCAGCCAAGTCTTCCTGTTGTCCCCAAGCGTTAACGAGGCCCTTCGAGTTCACCTCAAGGCGCTCGCTTTCGGGGTCGTAGGCGTAGGCCGCGCCGGAGTTCGCACGGATTAAGCCCCACGGGGTTTCGATGTGCGAGTGGATGTAGATCGTTTGGTGGAAATAGAGGCGACCATCGACGCCCCAGTGGAGGGCATGGATGATGTGGTGCGTATCCTCAGTTCCGAAACCGCTGAACACGATGCGCCGATCGCTCAGCAACCCGTCGGAGCCGGGGTTGGTGAGGTGGAGAAGCTCGGTGCTAGCGCTGATGAAGCAGCCGCCCCGGTTATCAGGGGCGACACCAGCGGGGATGAGCAACTTGTCAGCGATGATCCGCGATGATTCCGCGACTCCATCCTTGTTCGTGTCTTCGAGGAGGATGATCTTATCGTTGCCAGTCGAGGGGCCGAACTTAGCGGCATTTCCTTCCATCTGCGCACCGAGGTCGTCGGGATTAACTTGCGGGTAGGTGTTGGAAGTCGCGACCCAGAGGCGGCCGCGGGTGTCCCAGTTCATATGGACAGGCTTTTCAAGTAACGGGTTTTCAGCGAAGAGTGTAATCTCGAGGCCCGGCTCGAGTTTGAAGTCTGGACGAGGCAGCGGAGGGAGCTGCTTAAGTTGGGTTTCCGACTTGGGTTCGGGCGGCAGGGTGCTGGGCTTGCCAGCCGAGATGCCGATAGCGTTGGCTTCTGCCTTGTCGACGAGGGGGTCGAACTTCGGAATCTCGACGGCGTTACGGCCTTGTTCGCCCCGACGGAAGCCGAAGATATAGGTATAGTTGGCGGGGCGGCTACGGTGGAAAAAGAGTGCGTTCTTGCGGAGAATGGCCTCACGGAGCGAAGCCTGCGCGGCGTCTTCCTTGTCCCACTGGCTGGCATCGGTCTTCCAACCCAGCTGTTGGGCGAAACTCGTGGCTAAGGCACGGTAGCCGCGGGCGTTTAGGTGCACACCGTTATCGGTTCCTTGCGTGAGCTTGATGCCCGCGGTTTGCTGCCATTCGGCGGCGATGAATGGCGCGTTCTTCTCAGCGGCGAGTTCGCGGAGGACTTTTTCATACTCAGCGAGGATGGCGTTGTGTTCGGCGGGATTGGGTAAGCCCGGCCGAGAAGCGCGAAGGTCTTCATGCTTGATGGGACCGACGAAGACGAAACGCACTTTGCCGCCAGGGCTGGCCGCAGTGATAAGGTCCATGAGCTGAAGCATCTCTCGGCGGAACTTCGCGGGACTGTGGTCGAGGCCATAGCGCGCTGGGTCGGGGTTGAGGACCGGGTCGTTCTTGCGATAGGTGAGTTCGTCCAAACTCGCGGCCATGCCGTAGCCGAGGATGGCCACGGTTGGTTTCACGACTGCGAGCTGTTCCTTGAGGCTGTCCACACCCTTGGCGACGGGATCAAAGCTCGCACGGGAGGCGCCGAGGGGACTGTCGCCGCTATAGCCGAGGTTACGGACGGCGAAGTTACGGCCTGGGAATTCGCGGCGCATCTTCGTCTCGAGGTAACCGAAGTTATTTTCGCGCTCCATGAGCACGTCGCCGATGAGCAACACGCGATCACCGTCTTGGAGGGTGAGCTTGGCCTCGGCGTAGGCGGTGAGGGCGCTGGTCAAGAGGCAGGACAGCGTGAGGA
This sequence comes from uncultured Opitutia bacterium, assembly GCA_903919185.1. GTDB lineage: Bacteria > Verrucomicrobiota > Verrucomicrobiia > Opitutales > UBA953 > UBA953. The sequence goes on from CAIXHF010000054.1 coordinate 14,548, forward strand.
ACGAGCGCAGGGAAGGACGCATGAGATTGGTGGGGTAGGGACGGGTATAGGACTTAACCCGTCGGACATAAGACTAAAATGACCCTTGAGGGTTCCAATTATTCCCCCGCCAATATCAGTCTTAAAACCAGCTAGTCGACGAACTCGGGCCACTTCGCACGGAAAGCCAGCTGGGCATCCTTATCGGGCACTTCCGGGCGGGTGGGGTCGGTCAGGAACTTCAGGGGGAAGGATGGCTTCAGGTGCAGCACCGTGATGGCCATACCCTCGACCTTGAAGACGGCAAACCAAGCCCCGCAGCCGATATCGAAGAGGTCACCGTGGCGGCTGCGAATGCGGCGCGTGCGGTGCGGGGTCGGGTCGCGGGTCAAGATCTCGAGCATCCGCTCCGTGAAGTCGATCGACCACGTTTCGCGCAACCAGCGGAGGTGTTCTTCGGCGGCAGGCGTAAAGGTGACCGCGAAGGCCGGCGGCGCGCTTAGGGCAGCATCCACTTCATCAATCCAACCGGCTCGGGAGTCCGGGAAGGAATCGTAGGCCGGGATGTAAGGCTTGATATCAAAGACCGGAGTGCCGTCCACGAGGTCGCAGGGGCCGAGGAGTAGCAGGTTCTTCTTAATGCCTAGAAGCTGGACAGGCGTGATGCCGAGCGCGTTGGGACGATGCGGGGAACGGGTGGCGAAGACGCCGCGCCGTTGGGCTGGGCCGCGTGGCGGGAGGACTTCGGGGCGCCAGTCCTTGTTGCGGTGGAACCACCAGAGCAGCCAGATGCGGTCGAAGCCGTCGAGGTCCTTCAGGGCCTTGACGTATTTATCTCCAGGAATGAGTTCGAGAACGTTCGTCTCTGGGAGCTGTTCGTTCGGCTGGTGGCGGGCGTTGAACTTCAGCGTCTTCCCGCAGCGGATATGGCCAATGGGGCTGAGGGCGAGTTCTTCGGACGACATGACGGGGCGGTGCAGGACCGATGGGATAGGGGTAGAGACGGGCAGGGGAAAGGCAAGAACAGGGCGAGCGGTGTTTTCGCCTTTGCGTCCGTGACGCTAGGTTCTTTTGATGTCGGGGTATGTCCACGGAGGTCATTAATCTATCCTGTTATAAGTTCGCCGCCCTCGATCGCCTCGAGGAGCGCAAGGAAGGGCTGTTGGCCCTCTGCCGCGAGCAGGGCCTGAAGGGGACTGTCCTGCTGGCCGCCGAAGGGATCAATTTCTTCCTCGCCGGCACGCCGGCTCAGTTAGCGGTCGCTGTGGATTTCATCCGCACCTTCCCGGGTTTAGCGGACATCACGCCGAAGGAGAGCCCGAGCTCGCACCAGCCTTTCAAGCGCATGCTCGTGAAGGTGAAGAAGGAAATCATTTCCTTTGGCATCGAAGGGGTCGATCCAGTCGGTAAGCCCTCCCCGAAGATTACCGCAACACAACTCAAGGCTTGGCTCGATGAGGGCCGCCCGCTCGTTCTGCTCGATACGCGTAATGATTACGAAGTCCGCCTCGGAACGTTCAAGGGGGCCTTGCCGGCGGGAGTGGCCAACTTTCGGGATTTTCCTGAAGCGGTTCGTAAGCTGTCGCCGGAACTTAAATCTCAGCCCGTCGTAATGTTCTGCACCGGCGGTATCCGCTGTGAGAAAGCTGGTCCCTTCATGGAGATGGAGGGCTATACCAACATCCTGCAGCTTGATGGCGGTATCCTAAAATATTTTGAGGAAGTCGGCGGTGCCCACTACGACGGAGAATGTTTCGTCTTTGATAACCGCGTCGGGGTTGGTCCCGATCTCCGCGAGACCGAGTCCGTCATTTGCTTTAACTGCCAAATGCCTCTGACGAAGGCTGACCAACGCCTGCCCGAATACGTTTACGAGAAGTCGTGTCCGTATTGCATCAACGGCAAGCCCAAGGGGCGCGGCAATACGGCGCAGGCCGGTTGCTAATCACCAGCGTAGTTCCGCTAGGCTCAACCAAGGGCGGTCGGCACGCTTCGGGAGACGCGGGAGCAACGTCGCGTCGTCTTGGCCGATCATGATACCGGTACGCACGAGAGCACCGTCGAGGGCCGCGTTGGCTGCACCCAATAGGTCGTGTTCGGGGCTGTCGCCAATGGCGAGCACGGCGGACGGCGGTGGATTCCCTGCGGCGGCGAGGGCGGTGCGGTAGATGTCGATGTGCGGCTTGCCGAAGGTGTGCAGTACGGCCCCCGAACGCTCGAGTTCCAAGGCGATGGCACCAGCGGAGGGACGGACCCCTTTGGGCGTCAGCATTTCGAGGTCAGGGTTGCAGACGGCAATCGTCACGCCGCGGCGAGCCGCACCGAGGAGGTCGCGAATCTGTTGCCGCCAATTACGGTCAGGCTCCTGGCACGCAGCCAAGATGATGCCGTCGGCCTCATCCGGCCAAGCGGGAGTGAAGCCAAATGAGCCAAAGCCGTAGTCGGCACCGAGTTTGCCGGAGATATGAATCTTGCCGCCCGTTTGGAAGGCCGGCCCAAGTAAGCCGGCCCGCATGGCGGCTTGCGCAGCGTCGCCCGAAGTCACCACGGCGTCGAGGTGCCGTTCATCAAAGCCAAAGCCTTTAAGTCGCTCACGGTTGTCATCGCCCGACTTGGCTGAGTTAGACAGCACCACGACCTTTCCGCCGGTGGCACGGTAGCGCTCGAGCGCTTCGGCTGCATGTGGGTAAGGCGTCTGGCCATCATGGAGCGTGCCGTATTGGTCGACGAGGAGGACGCCGTAGTTTTCGGCGACTTCCGCTAACCCGTTGATAGTCTGTAAAGTGGTCATGAGAGTTTCAGTTCGTGGCCGAGGGCACGCCAGGCAAGGCGGGCGGTGCCGGCAGCGGCTTCGTCGCTCCAGGCGGCGGCCAGCGGAACACCCAATTTCTGGGCACGGAGTTTCATCCAGGCTGGATTACGGGAGCCGCCGCCTGCATGACGGACGGAGACGAGCTTGGGGCCGCCCAGTTCGGCGAGTCGGGCGTAGCCAAGTTGCTCAACCGCGCTGAATCCTTCGAGGATTGCTTGCAGGAAGGTGGCGTCGTCTGCCGGACGCGGCGTTAAGCGTGGGGCCAGCTGCGCGTCGGCGATAGGGAAGCGTTCGCCCATGGTCGCGAGCGGATAGTAGTCGAGGCCCGTGGGTTGGGTGATGTCGAGGGTTGCGGACAAAGCGGCGAGTTCCGCTTCGCTGAAAAGTGCGGCCAGGGTTTTGCCGCCACAGTTGGAGGCACCGCCCGCGAGCCATTGGTCACCGAGCCGATGGCTGTAGATACCGTATTGAGGCGCGAAGATGGGGCGGTCGCTGAGTAGCTTCAGTACAATAGTCGAACCCAGAGCGCTTGCCCCTTCGCCCACTCGGCTAGCACCACTGGCAAGGAACGAGGCGCAACCATCCGTCGTTCCGGCGGCGAGGGTGATGCCGGCGGGGATGCCGAGAAAACTTGCGGCGATGGCGTCGATCTTGCCGATGGGGGTCCCGACTGGGACGACCTTGGGAAGGCGCAAATAGGGTAGACCGAGTGATTCCAGCCAGGCGGGCCAAGCACGTGCGACGGGATCATAACCTGTTTTGAGCGCGTTATTTTCATCGGCGATGAATTCGTCGGAACCTAGTTTCCGGTTCAGCCAATCGGCTTGGTGCAGGATGCAATGTAGGTTCGGTAAATCCAGCCAGCCAAGTGCGCGGGCGGCGGGTGAGGTCGCTCCGTGGGCGGCGCTTTCTTGCGGCGCCAGTTGGGCGATGCGTCCGGCGAGGTCGCCCGTATCGGCGTCGTCATACATCCGACCTGCGGCTAACGGGTTGCTAGATTCATCGACGGGTAGAATTGTCCCAGAAGTTGCATCGAGGGCGACCGCTCGAGCTTGGGATAGGTCGACTTGCTTGCCGAGCGCTCGGCAGGCGGCCTGCAGTCCGTACCACCAGTCGTCTGGGTGTTGTTCGCGCCGAGTCCCCGTGACCAATGTCGGCGGAAGTTTAGCCGAACCAGCCCCGAGGATCTGACCACGCGCATCTACGGCCAAGGCGCGAACGCCGCTAGTACCAACATCAAATCCGAGGACGAATCCATGCATGAAGCACTAGATAGGGGAAGGCGGGGCAAAGGTGCAAGGAGGATGAAGATTGGAGTTTAGATTACAGATTACAGATTACAGAGTACAGAGTTCAGATTACAGAGGGACGAGGCAGCGTGAAGTAGAACGATCCTCCTGAGTTCTATAAACGCCTCTTCGCTTTCAGTAATCCGTACTCCGTACTCTGTAATCTACTTTACCCCCTCACTTCCCCCACATTACTTCATCCCAGCTCTTGAAGTCGCAGGTCTTGAGGTAGGGGGCCGCGGTGGCATTCCACTCCGTGGTGCCGGCTGCCTTAAAGAGAAACCAGATGGGGCGTTGGCGGGAGGGGTCGGCGATCGACCCCGGCTTGTTTTCCCAAAGGCCGAGCTTGAGGCCGCCTTCGAGGGAGTGGTCGACCTGACGATGATAGATGAACGCATCAATGCCCGGGAGGCGTTGCACTTTTTCCCAAGCGTACGCGTAACCAGCCGCTTGGAGCTCTTCGGCGTTCGGTGCCTTCCCGACATTGAAGCCTTGCTCGGTGAAGCTGAGGCGACGGGCCTTGCCTTGGTGGAGTAGTTCCGGCGAGGCCAGCTTGCGCGTGAGGACTTCTAAGTTCTTAAACGTAACCTTCGGCGTTTGGTCATCGAAGGTCACCTTGTCCTGCCAAGTGCGTGGGTTGAAGAGGTTGGCGGGGTAGGGGTGGAACGCTAAATTCCAGTCGAAGTCACCGCGCTCTTTGGCTTTCTTCGCGAACGCTTCGAGTAGGTCGCGGCCTGGGCAGGCTTTGGTTGGGCTGGAGTTTCCCTTGGCCGTCCAGTGGTGTTCTAGCGAGATGTAGACGCGGGCGTTTGCTGAGTGCTTGCGAAGCGACGACCAAGCCAGACGGGTCTGGTCTTCGTATTGCGCGGCCACCTGTTCGGTCGTCGCCGGCCCCATCTGGTGCCATTGCCAATGGGAGTTGACCTCGTTGCTGATGATCCAGCCCCAGACCCGGCCATGGGTCTTGTCTTGGCCCGACCAGCGGGCGGCGATGAAGTCCGTGACAGCCTTGTAGCAGGCGCGGCCTTCGGGCGTGACCGTATTTGCCGCCATGACCGTACCTTCGGTTTCGCTCGCTTGTGGGTGGATGGCGATTTCGCGAAGCCGTGCGTTCTTGGTCCGGTAGGAAATCAGGATGAGGTTTACCACGATGCCCTTGTCCGAGAGCCCTTTGATCGTCCGGTCGAGGCTCTTGGCGTAGGCCTCGTTGAAGCTAAAAGTAAACCCGTCGACGGTGAGCGTCGGTTGCCCTGGTTGGGTTACCGCTGACAAGAGGGCCGTTACGTTGACGTTGACGCCAGCGTGGTGCACCCCGAGGGCGAGGGCGTCGTCGACCATCTGGATCTGCAGCCCTTTGACGCTGGGGGTCGTCGGGTAGGGGGCGGTATCCGACTCAGCTAAGGCCAAGCTGGCCCAGCAGACGAGGGAGAGGAGCAAGGGGCGCATGCGGAGGGGACAGTGAAAGGCGGGGGGGGTTCCTGACGTTCTCTTGTAATATTTAATTCCTCGTCCAAGGTTGGCCGTACCCCCTACGAACCATGTTCACCCGTATCTGCCTGCTCCTGCTCAGCGTGGCCGCCTTGTCGGCTGCCCCGTCCGCCAAGCAACCTAACATCGTTTTCATTTTCTCCGACGACCACGCCTATCAGGCCATCAGCGCCTATGGGGATGCCCGGAAGTTAATCCAGACGCCCAACATCGACCGCATCGCCAAGGAAGGTATGCGTTTCGACCGTGCTTTGGTGACGAATTCGATCTGTGGTCCCTGTCGCGCCGTCATCCTCACCGGCAAGTACTCGCACCTGAACGGCTTTTATAATAACAGCAACTCCGTCTTCAACGGTGCGCAGACGACCTTCCCGAAACTCCTCAAGGCCGCCGGGTACCAGACCGCCCTCGTGGGCAAGTGGCACCTCAACAGCGACCCGCAAGGTTTCGACTACTGGCAGATTCTGCAAGGCCAAGGCATCTACTACAATCCACCGATGAAGACCGCCCAAGGCGTCATTAAGACTTCTGGCTACGTCACGGATATCACCACGGATGCGTCGATGGCTTGGGTGAAGGGGCGCGATAAGAGCAAGCCCTTCATGCTGATGTGCCAGCAGAAGGCACCGCACCGCGAGTGGTCGCCGAACCTGACGGACCTCGGCTGGGATAAGGGCCGCGTTTATCCAGAGCCGGCAACTTTGTTCGATGACTACAAGGACCGCGCTTTCTCGGTTGGCGATCAGGACATGACTTTGGAAAAGACGATTAGCCAGTTGGACATGAAGCTGGTGCATCCTCCCGGCATCACGCCCGAACAGGCCAAGGCCTGGGATGCCTATTACAACCCCATCAATGAAGCGTACCATAAGGCTGACCCCAAGGGCCGCGACCTCGTGAAATGGCGCTACCAGCGCTATATGCATGATTACCTCGGTTGCGTGAAGTCGGTCGACGACAACGTCGGCCGCATGCTGAAGTTTCTCGAAGACGAAGGCCTGATGGAGAATACGATCATCGTGTACTCCTCGGACCAAGGTTTCTACCTCGGCGAGCACGGTTGGTTCGATAAGCGCTGGATCTTTGAGGAGTCCGTGCGCACCCCTTTGCTGGTCCGCTGGCCCGGCGTCACCCCGGCTGGCTCCGTTAACAACTCCCTCGTTGCGAACGTCGACCTCGCTCAAACCTTCCTGGACATGGCGGGCGTCGCTGCCCCCGCGGATATGCAAGGCCGTAGCCTTCGTCCGTTACTGGCCGGTCAAGTGCCCGCCGATTGGCGGAAGGAGTTCTACTACCACTACTACGAATACCCTTCGCCGCATCGCGTCTCGCCCCATTACGGCATTATCACCGACCGGTATAAGCTCGTGCACTATTATGGCACCGGTCACGACGCCGTGGACCTCTTCGACTCGGTCAAGGATCCCCTCGAGCTTAAGAGTTTCGCCGGTCAGGCCGATTATGCGGACATCCAAGTCGACTTGGAGCAACGCCTGAAGCGCCTGCGCGTCGAGCTTAAGGTGCCGGATGTCGACGACCCTGAGGCGACGGGTGAACGTACTATCCGCCGGCCCCAGGAGCAGGCTAAGAAGAACGCTGAAAAGAAAAAGGCGGAGGCTAAGTAGGCTTACTTGGCAGCCTTCTTGACCGCTGGGGCTTTCGCCTTGGAGGGCGTGGGGTCGTAGTTCGGATTGGCCGAGGGTAACTGCGCACCGACGGACTTCAGGTAGGCGTCCAGCTGGGTGCGTAGTTCCTTGGCCTTCTCAGGCTGACTGGCGGCGAGGTCCTTGGTTTCCCCGATGTCATGGGCGAGGTCGTAGAGCTCGTCCCGATTATCTTCGTAGAAGTGGATTAGGCGGAACTCGCCTTTGCGGATGGCACTGTGCGGCGTCGCACCACCGCCATGGTAGTGTGGGTAGTGCCAATAGAGCGCCTCGCGTTCGACCTTGGCGCCCACCTTTAGCAGCGGGGCGAGGCTTACGCCGTCGACCACGGTCTTCTGGGCGGCGATGCCGGTCATCTCGAGGACCGTCGGGTAGAGGTCATGCGTGATATTGGGCGTTGCGTCCACGCGACCGGGTTTAGTGACGCCAGGCCAGTAGACGATGAGTGGGACGCGGATGCCGCCTTCGTAAGCCGAGCCTTTACCCACGCGGTAGGGCGAATTATCGGTGGGGCCAATCTTGCCGCCGTTATCTCCTGTGAAGATGATGATGGTGTTGTCGTCGAGGTGCAGTCGTTTTAAGCCTGCGCGGATTGTGCCCAGCGCGTCGTCGACGCTACTCACCAATGCGGCATAGGTCGCGTTGCGCTGCTTGAGCGTCGGGTCGGCGTCGACCTTGGCCTTATATTTAGCGATGACCTCTTTCTTGCCATCGAGCGGCTGGTGGACGGCGTAGTGTGGGAGATAAATGAAGAACGGCACGTCTTGGTTGGCCTCCATGAACTTCACGGCCTCGGCGGCTTCTCGGTCGGTCAGGAATTCACCCTTCGGGCCGTCGACGAGGGTCGGAATCTTATAGGGCGAGAAATAGGATGGCGGCTGTCCGCGGTGGTAGCCACCGATGTTGAGGTCGAAACCGTGCTTTTCCGGGTAGTAGGCTTCGTCGCCTTTCTCCAGCCCAGGAGTCAGGTGCCACTTACCAATACTGGCGGTGGCATAGCCAGCGGCCTTGAGCTGCTCGGCCAGCGTGACTTCCTCGAAGGGGAGGAACTTCTGCCAGTCGGGGATCTTCAGCTTGGCCTTCGGGTGGCTCTCGCCAGGAATCCAATCGGTAATGTGGAGCCGGGCTGGAATCTTTCCTGTGAGCAGCGCCGAGCGGGTGGGGGAGCAGACCGTACAGGAGGAATAGCCCTCCGTGAAGCGCACCCCGTCCTTGGCGAGTTTGTCGACGTTAGGTGTCTCGTACAGACGGCTGCCGTAGCAGGACAGGTCGGTCACCCCGAAGTCGTCGACGAGGATGACGATGACGTTCGGGGGTCGCGGGGCAGCTAGGGCCGCGACGGCAGTGGCTAGGGTGAAAAGCAGAGTGACAATGCGTTGGACGGGGCGAGCCATGGGGAGGGGTATCGAAGCTTTAGGCTAGGCGTGGCTGCTCGACAACCCTTTAGGCAAAGGGCCTGTGCTCACTGTCGTAAGTTCACCTAGGTATATCGGATTAGGCAGAGGTATGAGGTATAGCCCCTATTCTTTAGTTTTGCCCTAGTCTGGCAGCGGCCTAACCTTAAACGCATGAAATCGCCCTTCACTCTAGTCGTGGCCTGTCTTCTGTCCGTGGTTTTGTTGGCCGACCCGAGGAACTCTCAACAAGCCGCGAAGGCTACAGCGGCTGATCGTGCAGCCGCCGCCCAACAAGCCAACGTCACTGAGACAGACTTTAATCGTGCGGCGATGGCGCACAAGCACCTGCACCTCGACAAGGGCAAGCGCGCATTGTTCGCCTGCGAAGGGCTGGCCGCACAAGTCGGACCAGACACTTCCAATTACACGTCGACGGCTCTCTATCCGTTGGTCGATACGTTCGCACTACACTCTCGTCCGGGTGCGACCAAAGTAATCTATCTCGACTTCACGGGGCACACGACGGCGAACACTCCTTGGAACTCAGGGGTGAATGCAAACGTTAATATCGTGACGCCTGCGTTCGACCTCGATGGGGATCCGACGACTTTTAATGATGCCGAACGTACGGCCATCCAGGATATCTGGCGCCGGGTCTCAGAAGACTACGCCGCTTGGGATGTGGACGTCACCACGGCCGATCCTGGCTTAGAGGCTATTCGCCGCACTTCTGCCTCGGATGCGAACTACGGTGTCCGTTGTGTCATCGGCGGTTCCAGCATGCAGTGGTTGGGTTCCGGTGCCGGCGGGGTGGCCTATGTCGGCACCTTTAGCTCTACGGTTTCGGCCTCTTTGACCGCCAATGATATCCCTGCGTTTGTCTTTCCTCAGCAGTTGGGCAATAGCGCCCGCCTCATCGCCGAAGCGGCTTCGCACGAAGTCGGGCACACGTTGGGCCTCTATCACTCAGGTCAAACCACCGGCGTTGAGTATTACGCCGGGCATGCCGATTGGGCGCCCATCATGGGTGTGAGTTATTATAAGACGGTTACTCAATGGACCCGTGGTGACTACCCCCTCTCGAATAACACTCAGGATCAAATAGCCATCATCACCGCGAAGCTACCGCGTCTGGCTGCAGCGCATGGTGGGTCAACGGCTACAGCCTCGGTCGTTCCGGGGAATTCCTTTACGGCGGGCGGCGTCATCACGGGGAGCGCTCAACAAGATTGGTTCAAACTAACCGTCGGAGCGGGTCCTCTCTCGGTCAGCGGCGCGGTCGCTCAGCCCTCGCCTAATCTAAAGCTCGCCTTGTCCTTAGTTAATTCCACTGGAGCCGTCGTGGCGCAGGGCGTCGCCAACGGCATGGGCTCTAATCTTAATGCTACGATTGCCGCGGGCGATTACTACCTCGTTGTCGATGGCGTCGGCAGCACCAATAATGCAACCACGGGCTATACCGACTATGGCTCGCTCGGTCGATATGGCCTCGCCGGTTCTTGGGCTGCGGCCACCGTGACCCCTCCGCCGCCCCCGCCCCCAGCAGTAAACGTCCCTCCCGTCGCATCGACCGCTGGGTCTACTCCGCTCACGGGGGTAGCTCCTCTGGCGGTGAAGTTGGTCGGTACGGCTTCTTCGGACACGGATGGTACGATTGCTTCTTATCGCTGGGAGTTTGGAGATGGCTCCGCTGTCGCCACGACCGCTACCGCTAACCACACTTATGCTGCGGGAACTTATACCGCTCGCTTAGTAGTCACCGATAATCTGGGCGCCTCGGCTTCGACTACGGTGCAGATTGTGGTGTCTTCGGCGCCCACGCCTCCGCCGCCTCCGCCGGTGACGAAGCCCAGTTGCAAGGTGGCCTCGATTGCCCTGACCTGGGTAAAGGTGACGAACGCATCAGGCTACGCCCAAGGCGTGGTGACAATCACCGATAATGCCGGTAAGCCGGTGTCGGGAGCGCTGGTAACCGTGAAGTCGACGGGGCTGGTCGCTGGTACGGGCCAGGGGCGAACCGATTCCCGTGGTCAGCTGGTGCTCGTGACGACGCGACTTCCTGTGTCCATAAAGGGTGACCTCACCTTTGCCGTGACGGCCGTGTCTCATCCTACGCTGGTCTACGATCCCACCAAGAACGTGGTCTCCAGCGCGACGCTAACCTTGGCGGGAGCTACGGTCGTGGTGCAGCCACCGTCGTATCGCCCACATGGCGACCGTGACGATGACGATCATCGTTAAGCGCTAACCTTCGGTGTGACGAAGAAGGCCGGCGGAAATCCTTTGGCCTTCTTTATGCCCGCTACGCCAGAACGCCTTTAACGACGTGGGCTTCTTCGACGCCGGTGAGCTTCACGTTCAGGCCGCGGAACTTAAAGGTGAAGCGCTCGTGATCGATGCCCAGGCAATGCAGGATGGTTGCGTGCAGGTCGCGCAGGTGCACGGGGTCCTTGGCGATATTGTAACCAAAGTCGTCGGTCGCACCGTATTCAAAGCCCGGCTTTACGCCGCCACCAGCCATCCAGATGGTGAAGGAGCGTCCGTGGTGGTCGCGGCCTGAGCCGGGGTTACCAAAGCCGCCCTGACTGAAGGCCGTGCGGCCGAACTCAGTGGCGAAGACGACGAGCGTGTCTTCGAGCATGCCGCGGGCCTTGAGGTCCTTGAGGAGCGCCGCGGTCGGCTGGTCAATGTCGTGACACTGGTTGGGCAACTGACGCGAGAGCGCGACATGCTGGTCCCAGCCGCGGTGAAAGAGCTGCACGAACCGTACGTCGCGTTCGAGCAGTCGGCGAGCGAGGAGACAGTTGGCGGCGTAGGAGCCCGGGCGCGTGACCTCGGGGCCGTAGGATTCAAGGGTGGCTTGGGATTCGCTGGAGATGTCCGTGAGTTCTGGCACCGAGGTCTGCATACGATAGGCCATCTCGTAAGCCTTGATGCGTGTGATGGTTTCAGGGTCCGCGATTTCCTTGGCGCGTTCAGCGTTCAAGGCACTGAGGTCGTCCAGCAGTTCGCGGCGTTGGGCACCATCGACGGATGGGGGGTTCTGCAGGTAGAGGACAGGATTGGCCCCTGGACGGAGACCAACGCCTTGGTGGTTCGACGGCAGGAAGCCACTGCCCCAGAGGCGGGAGAAGACTGGTTGGCCAGGATTTTTGCCAGTGCCTTGCGAGACCATCGCAATGAAGGCAGGCAGGTTCGCGTTTTCAGTGCCGAGGCCGTAGCTCGCCCAGGCGCCCATGCTCGCGTAGCCCGGCAGCTGGTTGCCGGTGTTCATGAACGTGATCGCTGGGTCGTGGTTAATCGCTTCAGTGTAAAGGCTCTTGATGAAGCACATCTCATCGGCGACCGTCTGCAGGTGCGGGAGGAGGTCGCTGATCCAAAGCCCATTCTTTCCGCACAACTTGCCGTCCTTGAGGGAGGGCGTGCAAGGGTAGCTGCCTTGGCCGCTGGTCATGCCCGTGAGGCGCTGGGTGCCTTTGACCGAGGGCGGTAGGTCCTTGCCGGCCATCTGCTTCAACATCGGTTTGTGGTCGAAGAGGTCGACGTGCGAGAGGCCGCCAGACTGGAACAAGCAGAGGATGCGCTTAGCCTTAGGGGCGAAGTGTGGCAGGCCCGTCAGCCCGCCTTCCCGCGTGCCCTTGCTGGCAGCGAGGAGTTCTGGAAAGAGCATTGTGCCCAGCGCAAGGCCACCGACGCCGCGGGCGGTCTGCCCGAGGAAGGTGCGGCGGGTCAGGTGGTGGAGGCGTTCTTGAATCGGGTCCATGGCTTAGTTGCGGGTGACGGCTTCGCTGAGGTTAAGAAGGAGGGTGGCGACTTGCATCCACGCGGCGTGTTCGCCGGCGGGAATCTGGGGGTCACGGGGAGATTCGCCGACGGCGAGGACGGCGGTGGCGCGGGCCCCGTCACGGGTATAGCGTGCGCGTTCGCGCGCTAAGGCCTTGGCCGCAATGGCGAGTTCCTGGGCCGTCGGCTCACGTGAGACGACTTCGAGGAAGGCCCAACGGAGCTTGGCTTCATCGTTGCCAGTGCGTTTAGCTAAGCGTTCACCGAGCGCACGCGAGGCTTCGACGAACTGGGTGTCGTTAAGTGTGACGAGAGCCTGCAAGGGCGTGGTCGTGTTGCCTCGCGTGATTGTGCAGACTTCCCGATTCGGGGCATCAAAGGCCACCATGTTGGCGGGTGGTGCGGTGCGCTTCCAATAGGTGTAGAGGCTGCGACGGTAGAGTTTCTCGCCGTGGTCTTGGACGAAGATCTGGGCCGTGGCGGGCGTCGAGCCGTAGTGGCTAACTTCGCGCCAGAGATCGAAAGGTGAATAGGGATTGACGCTCGGCCCGCCCACTTGTGGGACAAGTAGTCCGCTCGACTTTAACGCCACGTCGCGAATGATTTCAGCGGGCAACCGGAAGCGCGGGCCGCGGGCGAGCCAGGTGTTGCTGGGGTCGAGTTCCTGTTGCTTGGCGGTGGGCGTTGAAGAGCGCTTGTAGGTGTCGCTGGTGACGATGAGCGTGATCAACTTCTTGACGTCCCAGCCGCTACGACGGAATTCGATGGCCAGGTTGTCCAATAATTCGGGATGGCTCGGGTAAGAGCCTTGGTAGCCGAAGTCCGACGCGGAAGTAACCAAGCCTTGGCCGAAGAGTTGCTTCCAGAAACGATTCACGGCGACACGAGTGGTCAGTGGGTTTTCAGGCATGACCATCCATTGGGCTAGTCCAAGGCGATTGGCGGGTGCGTTAGCGGGCAGGGCCGGAAGTTTAGCGGGGGTCCCGGCGCTGACCTTCTCACCCGGCTGCGCGTAGTCGCCGCGTTTCAGGATGAAGGTCTCGCGCGGCTTAGCCGAAATAGCCATGACCATGATCTGCTGCGGCTCTGTCAGGGACTTGAGGCGCTGTTCAGCGTTAGCGAGGTCGGTGCGCACGGGTTCCATCGCCAGCGACTTTGCCGCATAGTAGTCCCAGAGTTGGCGTCGCTGAGGTTCGCTACGTTGGGCGGCAGGTATTGCGATGAGGGCGATGATCTCGGCGGGCAGGTCGGTGCCGTCGTCGGTGCCGGTCACGGCGAAGAGCTGACCTTGTTGTGGCGTCTTACCGCCCATCGCGAAGTAGACCTGAGTCGTCAGGTAAGCCTGTTTGTCGGCCGTGATTGGCTGGTCAAAGGTGAGGGTCAGGTGGGGAGCTTCGTCGGACTTCAGGTCGGGTGACCAGCCGTGGCGGGGATTGAAGGCGCGTACATCGACCGCCGGGAACTCGGGTTGCCAAGAGCTCGCCGTGACGCGGCTGAACTTCTGCAGCCGATGGATGTTCACTTGATCGCCGGCGACCTTGTCGGCGGTCACATCCACCGCGCTGACGACGAAATCCGCTTTCTGGGCGGGCTTCAGGACCTTCTTCGCGTCCTTGGGGTCCATGGTCGGCTTGCCTTTGTTCGGCGTGAAGACCAGCCGGATTCCGGTGATAGGTTCAGGGGTCTTCGGCGTTTCGCCGAGGATGTCATAGGCGGCGCCGCCGAGTCCCTTGAACGTGTTGCCCTCCACAGTAAAACCGCCGCCACTATTGGGGGTGGAGATTTTTAGCAGGTTAACGGGGTAGAGCTTTAGTCCGGCCGTACGTTGGGCGAGCTGGGCTTGCTGTTCGCTAATCCAGCGGGCGAGGGCGGGGTTGTCGGGCGTTGCTAACTTCAGCTTCAAGCCGGCGATACGGTCTGGGAGGGTGGCTTGGTCGAGGGCTTTGAGCACCGTCTTCTTGTTGACGGAAGGACCCGAGTTATTTCCGGCGTTACCGTCGAGGCCCGCGTCGCCCAGTGAATTAAAGTAGGCGAACATCTGGAAGTAGTCCTTCTGGCTGATCGGGTCGAACTTGTGGTCATGGCACTGCGCGCAGCCAAGGGTGAGCCCGAGCATTGCTTCACCGAGCGTCTTCACACGGTCGGCGTTGTAATTGACGAGGTTCTCGGCGGGGATGGTGCCGCCCTCGTGGGTGTTCATGTTATTGCGCTGGAAGCCGGTCGCAATGAGTTGGGCGTCGGTCGCGTTGGGAAGGAGGTCGCCGGCCAACTGTTGGAGGATAAACTGGTCGTAGGGCAGGTTATCGTTGAAAGACTGGATGACCCAGTCGCGCCAAATCCACATGTTGCGGCCACCGTCGATGGAGAAACCGTTGGTGTCGGCGTAGCGGGCAGAGTCCAGCCATTCGAGGGCCATGCGTTCGCCGAAGTGCGGGCTAGCGAGCAGGCGAGTGACGAGTTTCGCGTAGGCTTGGGGGTCGCGGTCAGCGACGAAGGCTTGGACCTCCTCAGCGGAGGGCGGCAGGCCGGTGAGGTCGAGCGTCACGCGGCGGATGAGTGTAGCCCGTTCGGCGACGGGCGTCGGCTCGAGGCCTTTCTTCTTAAGTGTCTCCGAGACGAAGGCGTCGATGGGATGACCGGCGGTCGGGGCCGGCGTTTCCTTGGGAGCTGCGAAGGCCCAGTGGGATTCGTATTTGGCGCCTTGCTGTATCCAGGCCTTGATGGTCGCTTTATCTTGCGTACTGAGCTTCAGGTGCGACTTCGGCTGGGGCATGACTTCATCGGGATCTTCGCTGATGATGCGTTGCCAGACTTCGCTCTTGGCGAGATCTCCGGGGACAATCGGTGTGCCGCTTTTATGTTCACGCGTGGCTTCTTCAGGGAGGTCGAGCCGGAGCTTAGCCTTACGCGCTTTCTCATCGAAGCCGTGACAGGAGAAACAGTTCTCGGAGAGGATGGGTCGGACGTCGCGGTTGAAGGCTAACTGCGGGTCAGCAGCCTGCATCGCCAACGGCAAGAGACAAAGGGGGAGGAGTCGGCGAACCAAGGTCATGGGGTTACTTAAGACATGGACGGAGGCGGGCAGGTTTCAAAGGAAAATACCCCATTGGGGGAGGGACATTCTGGTAGAATGCGCAGGGCCTAAATGACGGATAAAGAAGCAGGGTGTGGTCAGGGCCATCTCGGGTAGGCTCGACAGTTCGGTGGGCTTGGTTCACTTTGGCTTAATTCCGCCATGTTTCGCGTCCGTTCGCTGCTGACTATCGCCCTGCTTGCAGCCCAGGGAGTCTCTCTATTCGCCGCCGACTTGATCGAACCGCCGCAGGGTGCTTCGATTGTCCTCCTCGGCGGCGGCCAAGGTGAGCGCCTCTTGCGCTATCCAGCTTTCGAGGTCGAGCTCCAGCGTCGCTTCGCTGGGCGTGACCTCGTGATCCGCAATCTGTGTGACGACGGCGACACTCCAGGCTATCGCGACCACTCGGGCCGTAATTCTCCCTTTGCCTATCCAGGTGCTGAAAAGTTTTACCCGCTATCGAAGGCGAAGGACTTCTGGGGCTCTGGTCATGCGGGCTCAGGTTTCTCCCAGTCGCCAGACCAGTGGCTTACTGGCCTCAAGGCCGACGTCGTTTTGGCTTGGTTCGGATATGCTGAATCTTTCAAGGGTCCGGCGGGCTTACCGGCTTTTAAGGAAGAGCTTGCTGGCTGGCTCGAGCATGCGGCGAAGCAGACATATAATGGGAAGTCTGCCCCTCAACTGGTGTTGCTGCCCCCGCTCGCCCTCGAGGAACGCTCGTCCCCGCAAGGCATTCCAGGCGCCCAAGCCGTGAATGCCAACCTCGCCCTCTATGCCCAAGCAATCAAAGAGGCCGCCGCCCAGCGTAACCTGCGCTTCGTCGACTTGTTTGCCTTCAGTCAGCAGCTCTACGCTGAGGCGAAAGCCCCTTTAGCCACTGATGGTATGAGCCTCGGTGTCCAAGGTCAGCAGTTGCTGGCAGCCAAACTCGCAGGTGCCGTCTTCGCCGCCGGTTCGCCGCGTGGGGATGCTGGGGCCGTGTCCGCTGCGGTAGCGGACAAGAACTGGTATTGGGAAAAGCTCCACAAGGTCCCGAACGGCGTCCACGTCTTCGGGCGCCGTAACCGGCCCTTCGGTCCGGATAATTTCCCCGCTGAGCTCGAGAAGCTGGATGAACTCGTGCTCATCCGTGATCGCGCGGTTTGGGCCGCTGCGAAAGGCGAGAAGTTCGACGTCGCTGCCGCTGACGCCAAGACGCGGGTCCTGCCTCCGGTGAAGACTAATTACTCTTCGAGTAATATTAAGAACGGCTCGTCGGTTTACCTCCCGGGGGCGGACGCCGTGAAAACGTTGGCGGTGCCAGAGGGCTATAAGGTCGAGCTCTTTGCTTCCGAGGAGCAGTTCCCTGACCTCGCTAATCCGGTGAAGCTGTCCTTCGATAACCGCGGTCGACTCTGGGTCGCGACGATGCCGAGCTACCCACAGTGGCGTCCAGGCGATGCTAAGCCTGATGATAAGATCCTAATTCTTGAAGATACCAATGGCGACGGCCGGGCCGACAAACAGACCGTCTTCGCGCGTGGGCTCCACTTGCCGCTATCGTTTGAGTTCGCTCCCGAAGGCGTCTACGTCCCGCAGAGCAGCCACCTCGTGTTGCTGCGTGATACTAAGGGGTCGGGCGTGGCCGATAGCGCTCAGATTATTCTTAGCGGGTTCGACGACCATGATACGCACCACGCCATCAGCGCCTTCCGGGCCGACCCTTCGGGCGCGTTCTACATGGCCGAAGGCACGTTCCTGCATAGCCACGTCGAGACTCCCTATGGTGTCGAGCGGAGCACCAACGGTGGTTTTTTCCGCTATGCCCCGCAGCGTCAGCAGCTCGAGCGCACTCTGCGCGTGAGCATCCCCAATCCTTGGGGCATTGCCTTTGATGCGTATGGCCAAGATTTCTTTGCGGACACCTCTGATCCGAATGTGCGCTGGATGACCCCAGCGTCCCTGTGGGTGCCGTTTGGTGAGTTCGCTCCGTTGCCACCCAACCTCATTCCTAATGCCCAGAAGGTCCGTCCGACCGCCGGCCTAGACTTCATCAGCAGCCGCCATTTCCCGGATGACGTCCAGGGCGACCTAATTATTAATAATACAATCGGCTTCCTCGGTACGAAGCAGCATGCGGTCTCCGAGGATGGCACGGGCTACAAACTGACGTTCCGGCAGAACCTCCTGCAGTCGAAGGATGGTAATTTCCGTCCGGTCTCGATGGAGTTCGCTCCGGATGGCTCCCTCTATGTGGCCGACTGGCATAATGTGCTCATCGGCCACATGCAGCACAGCGCCCGCGATCCGCTCCGTGACCATACCCACGGCCGCATCTACCGAATCACCTATCCTTCGCGCCCGCTCGTGAAGCCTCCAGTCATCGCAGGTGCCACCATAGATCAACTCTTCGCTAACCTCACGTTGCCCGAGGACCGTGCCCGTGAGCGGAGCCGTCTCGAACTGCGGGGTCGTCTAGCCGCCGAGGTAATCGCGGGGCTGCAGAAGTGGGTGGGTGGGTTGAAGTCCGACGACGCTCGCTTAGAGCACCATCAACTCGAAGGTCTCTGGGTGAGCTGGGGCCTCGATCGCGTGGATGTCGCTCTGCTCAAGAAGCTCCTGCAGGCCAAGGATCACCGTGTCCGCGCGGCTGCGGTTCGCGTCTTACGTTACAATGGCCACAACGTCGCTGACCAGCGTGACCTCCTTTTCAGAGCCGCCAGTGATAGCCATGGGCGCGTGCGCCTGGAAGCCGTCAACGCCGCGACTTGGTTGGGTAAGGACTTTGGCCTCTTGGTCTTGGCGGAAGCCCGTAAGCAGCCGGAAGATGCTTGGTTGAAGCCCGTCTTCGCCGCCGCGGCGTCTTACCTCAATGGCGGTTCCGTGGTGGCCGCACCCCCAGCTAAGGCATCGACCACGCTGACGGGGCAGGACAAGCGCCTCTTTGAGCTCGGTGAGCAGGTCTACCGCCGTGAAGCGCATTGCATCACCTGCCACCAAGCGGATGGCCAAGGTCTCCCGGCCGCACAGTTCCCGCCGATCGCGAAGTCCAGTTGGGTGAGTGGCAATCCCGAGCGCTTAATCCGCTTGTCCTTGCATGGGCTCATGGGTCCCATCGAGGTGAATGGCGTTAAGTATCCTGGCCAGGTGCCGATGACGGCCTTCAAGGGCTTGTCCGACGATGAATTGGCGGGTGTGCTTACCTACGTGCGTAATTCTTTCGGTAATGTGGCGGCCCC
>CAIXHF010000055.1 GCA_903919185.1 uncultured Opitutia bacterium
GCCCCCGAGCCGAAAAGCCCTTGGGCTTTGGCCAAGAAATTTGGCAAGCCCGTACGCGGCCGGCACTCCTGAGCATCCACCAAGGGAAACTCTGGCTCGGCCGCTTGGACGAAGCCAACGGCTAACAGAAAGGCGCAAAGCAAGGAACGCATAGGTTAAGAAGTAAGTGGCGCACGAAGTGTTTTTGTTCCCGGCCAGATGCAAACTGCAGACGGCGGCAACACTGGTGCTCCACAGAAAGTGATTGGGCAGCCCAGCCGCCAAGCACATCGTGACGGGGCCAGCGACGCCAAGACAGCACTCCCCCGGAGCCCCTCACGGCGCCGACTGGCCTGTAAGGCGGCCTTCGCTACAAAACGCTTCCGTCCAGCCGACGGCTCGGCAATAGTCTGAGCCATGGACAACGTCACGCATGCGGCCCTCGGCCTCTCCGCTGGGCTACTCGTTGCCCGCCGCGGTGGCTCACTACCGGCCGCCGCCGTCGCCGCCCTACTCGCTGCGGAAGCGCCCGACCTCGACGTCTTCATCCGCAACGGCGACGACCCGCTCGTCTCGTTCCGCTGGCACCGCCACTTCACGCATAGCTTCGCGTTCATGCCTATCTGGGCGCTCGCGAGTGCTTGGCTCACCTCCTGGCTTTTCCGTTGGCGGCAGAAAGGCGAAGAACCGTGGCGGGGGCTCTTTCTCCCCGCCTTAGCCGGCGTACTCACGCATCTCCTTTGCGACGGCTGCACCAGTTACGGCACGATGCTACTCTGGCCGTTCAACGAGCTACGCTATGCCTGGGATTGCCTCCCGATTATTGACCTCTTCGCGACGCTGCCACTCCTGATCTTGGCCATCCTCGCCTACCGCCGACAATCGCGTCGGCTGGCCGCTTACGGGCTAATCTGGTTCACCGGCTACGCGTTCATCGGCGTCTGGCAACACCACCGTGCCGAAGCTGGCCTGCGTGCTTGGCTGAGCGCGCGGGGCATTGAACCGGCGCGCCTGACCGTTAAACCCACGGTCTCTAACCTCGTCGTCTGGCGCGGCGTCTGGCGGTACAAAGACCACTGGCAAGTGGGGGCTGTCCGCGTGCCGCCTTGGGGCGCACCGATGATCGCACCCGGCGATGAACGGCTAGTGTGGAAGGAAAGCATGCCCGGCAATCCGCCGGCAGACTCCCAGGCTGGCAAGGATTTCGCGGACTTCTCCAAGTTCACCCAAGGCTGGAACACCTACGCTACTTTCGAGTCGGGCGTCGTTATCGGCGATATTCGCTTTGGCATGCTGCCCACGAGCGGTCGGCCGTTATGG
Organism: uncultured Opitutia bacterium; assembly: GCA_903919185.1. Lineage (GTDB taxonomy): Bacteria > Verrucomicrobiota > Verrucomicrobiia > Opitutales > UBA953 > UBA953. Next base: position 1,300 of record CAIXHF010000055.1, read on the forward strand.
TCGGTCTACTTCGGACGCGACACTAAGCTTGGCTCGAATAATTCCACCGTGGAAATCTTGATGGACCGCACGCTGATGGAAGGCGATTGGGGCCGCTTCATGGACTTGCTCGATGGCTCCGATCCGCGTTACGTTCCGGTCCGCTGACTTCTTTATGCACGCCCTTCTCCCCTGCCTCGCCCTGACCGCGGCCTTCGCCGCCGAACCCACCTGGAAACTCACGCTTGAGGAGAACTTCGACAGCGCCGAATTAAACGCCAAGGTCTGGACCGTCGAGACGGGCAAGCGCCGCGACTCCCTGAACTCGCCGAAGGCCGTCGACCTCAAGGACGGCATCCTAAAGATCACCACTTGGACCGACGCCGACGGCACGACCTACTGCGGCTTCGTGACCACGCGAAAGAAATTCTTGGTCACGCAAGGGAAGACGGAGGCCCGTTGTCGCTTCTCGGTCCAGCCCGGTACGCAGATCGCCTTCTGGGCGCAATCGCCGACCTACGGTAAGTCCGGCAAGGCCGCGGGCGCCGCGGAGGACGGGGTCGAAATCGACGTTCTCGAGACGACTGGCCTCAAAAAAGGCGGTTACCAATCCGTCCTGCACTGGGGCCCGTATGGAAACAAGGATGAGAAGAAGACCAGCTCCGTCCAACACCCGGCGAACGTCGGCGCCGAGTGGCATAATTACGGCGTCGAATGGGACCGCACCGGCTACCGCTTTTTCTTCGACGGTCAATTGACGTGGACAGATGAGAAGTGCCCTGGCTCCAAGGCACCGCAATTCCTCCTGCTCACTAGTGAATCGAACATCAAGGGCTGGAATGGTGAACGCCCGAAGGACGGTTACGGCCTCAAGGATGCTTCCAAAAACACTTTTGAAATCGATTGGGTAAAGGCTTGGGAACGGGTCGAGGC
>CAIXHF010000056.1 GCA_903919185.1 uncultured Opitutia bacterium
GCGGATATGCCCGTCCAACGACTTAACAATCTCGGCTTCGAATGCATCCAGCTCTTTCTCGGCCCCCTCCGCATGCAGGTAAACCCGTCCGTCCGTCAGGTTTTGGATTGAACCCGTGACATCGAAACCGCGGGCAATTCCAAGGACTTGGGCACGAAACCCCACCCCTTGGACACGGCCAGTGTACCAGACTTCCCGATGGGAGACATGGGTTGACATTTGGTAAATTGTATAAAATCATTGGACTTTCGTCCCCTACAGCAACCGCAATCCTCCTATGACCACCCTCCCCCCCCTAGCTGTTTTCGATGGTCCCGTTGTCTGGGCCATTGTGATCGTTGCTGTCCTTCTTTTTGGTGGTTCCAAGATCCCCGAACTCGCCCGCGGCCTCGGTAAGGCTAAGCGCGAATTCAAAAAAGCCTCGGAGGAAGTCGAATCCGAAGTCCGCTCCGCCGTCGAGGAAGACGAAATCAAGAAGGCCCGCCTCTTTCAGGTCGAGCAAGAAGAACGTGCCCGCGTCCGTGCCAAGATTGAAGAAGAAGAGCGCGCCAAGCGCGCTGCTGAAGGCAAGCAGAACTAAGTCTTTGGGGGCCGGCAACGGCCCCTTTTTATTGGTATGTTTACAGGCTTAGTACAGGCAACCGGTAAGGTTTATTCCCTCGAGCTGCAGGCCTCGGGTGCCACCCGTTTAGCGCTCGAGTCTCCCCTGCTGGCCGCCACCGAACTCGGCGCCTCCATCGCTGTCAATGGCTGCTGCCTAACCGCGACCTCCGTCCAGGGAAACGTCGCCACTTTTGATCTCCTCGCTGAGACCCTCCGGCTGACTAACCTCGGTGACCTGAAAGTGGGCTCGCTGGTTAATCTCGAACCCAGCCTGCGCCCGACCGACCGCATGGGCGGCCACTTCGTGACGGGCCATATCGACGCCTGTGGTTCGGTCGACTTTTTCGGGGCCGATGGCGCTGACTGGCGCTTAGATATTAACGTTCCCACGGAAGTTCTTCGTTACGTGGTGAAGAAAGGCTGTGTGGCCGTCGATGGCATGTCTCTGACCGTGGCCGACGTCCTTCCCGCCGGTTTTCGGATTTGGATTATTCCCCACACGTTGTCCGTGACCAATCTGGCGGCCCGCCAGGCTGGTCAACGCGTCAACCTCGAGTCGGACCTTCTCGCCAAGTACGCCGAGAAGCTCTTGGTGCGCGCTTAGGTCCCCGAAAGTTCGTTCAAGCGGGTCTGGAGGTGTGCTGCCAAGGCAGGCTCATCGCTCTCACGGTCGGGGCATGGAATGACCTCAAAGGTCACGTCGACGCGTGAGAACGGTTTGGGTAAAGAGAACTCATCCCAACTGCGTAACGTCCACGCCGACCGAAAGTTCATGCCCATGATTAGGAAAGGCCGACCCGTGAGCTTCGCCAAAGAGATAGCTCCAGCCTTGAACTCTCGGCGCGGTCCTTTGGGGCCATCAGGCGTCACGCCGGCGTGTTCCCCGCCCCGCACAGCGCGGGTCAAAGAAACCAACGCTGCTGCCCCGCGCTTACTAGAAGAGCCGCGCACAGCCTTGATGCCCATGAGGCGAAAGAAGGCGACTAACCAGCCGCCATCCTTACTCGTACTGATGAGCGCGGTGACTGGGCGAGCTAAGAACCGGTTCGCAATCAGCGAAGAAGTGAAAAGCCGATCATGCCAGAGTAACAACACGAAAGGGCCGTCCTTATCCTCGATTCGTGGCACATTGGCGTGGACCCGCAAGGTCGCCAACCAGAGACGCAAGACCAACGCGGCGAACCAAACCCAGAGCCAATGGTACCACGCCACCTCTTCAGGGGTCTCGGGCAGGTCTTGGGATGATGCAGTCACCCTGTCATTGACGCAGTTTCCCGAAAGCATTTCAAACACTTACGCCAACCCTAAAGCCTGCCTGACCAGTGGGCGCTGGTAAAGGTGCCTCAGGGGTAACGCAAAGGCCTCGGGAAAGCGTCGCATCCAGGCATCCAACTCCGCGGGCTGGCGCCACAAGAGTGAATCCACCTCGGCACGGCCTAACTGCGGAGTGTAATCGCCCCGAAGCAGGTAGGAGCGGACGAATTCGTGGCCGAGGTTAGCATGACAGGGGGCGTAATCTATTTCTCTTAAATCCTCGGGCAGGACCCGCAGTCCGATTTCTTCCTGTAGCTCCCGGACGGCCGCCTGGGGGTAGCTCTCCCCGCTGTCGACATGGCCGGCACAGGAGGTGCTAATTAGGCCAGGGCAGTTATCCTTGGCGTAGGATCGTCGTTGGAGGCAGAGCTGCCCGTCGGCTCTGAGCCAAAAGATATGAATGGCCCGATGCCGGAGTTGCTGGCGGTGAATTTCGCTACGCGGGAGTGAGCCGATAACGACGTCGTTTTCATCGACTAGGTCGAAGACTTCGTCCGGGGACTGGCCGACTTCTTTTCTCATGCACGTCCCAAATCCATGATGATGTTCCAGCGCTTGGTCAATTCACGGTCGTGTTTTTTCCAGTCGGGATCCCAAGCGGCGAGCTGATTCCAGAAGCGGTCGGAATGGTCCATGTGCTTGCGATGCGCGAGCTCATGGTAGATGACGTGGTCATGCACCACTGGCGGTAAGAGGACGAGGCGCCAATTCAGAGAAAGCGCCCCCTGCTGGGAGCAGGACCCCCAGCGCGTGGTTTGGTCACGGACGCTCACGGCATCCACGTTGACCCCGACGCGCCGGGCGAGGCGTTCGACCGCCAGGGTCAGGCCAGTTTCGGCCAGGCGACGGAGGACGCGGACGGCGGCCTCCTCTTGGCCCGTTTCGGGCAGGAAAAGTTGGACCGCATCGGTCTCCTTCGCAATGACCAGGCGAGCCCGTGGACCCGTTGCAAGGCTGACCTCCATCATCCGCTCGTCTAGCGTAGCCCAAGGAAACTTTTCTAAATGAGCCAAGAGCGAGGGCTGTACCGCCCGCGCCTTTGGAAACACCTGCTCCAGCCAAGGGAGATTATCCTTCAAAAAGGCCAAAGCCGAAGCTTGCGATGTATTCGCCGGGTAAGTCAGTTCGACCCGCGGGCCTGGCTTCACGGAGAGACGGACCCGCCGGGCACGGTCCGAAGGTTTGGGCCAAACCTGCACCACGCGGCCAGCCACATGCACGGAGATGGGTTGGTCGGCCGGCTTCATTTTACCCCTGGGTAGCGGCGTGTCTTTCTGCCGCGGCTACGACCGACGCGGTGTGTCTACGTAAAGCAGAATCTGGGTCGATACCAGCGTCGCGGCAGGCAGCGATGAGTTCAAAAAGTTTCTGGCCAGCGGCGGCTTCGGAAAGACCCTGGGCGGTGGCAGCGACCGCTTGACGATCAACCGTTGGACCGGCTTCGAGCGCTTTCTTCTGCACCTGCTTCCAGACCTCGCGGGCGGTCAGCACAGGATTGAGGGTCGGGGGTAGTTCCTTGAAGAGGGTCGGCTTCTTGGCACCCTTCTCCTTGAGTTTAATCTGCTCCCACTGCTTTACTACGGCCTCCGAGTCCCCTAGTTTGACGCCATCGCCAAAGACGTGGGGGTGACGGCGTACCATCTTCTCGTTTACCTCACGGGCGACGTCATCGAAAGTGAACTTGCCTGCTTCCGACGCCATTTGGGCGTGGAGGACGACATGGAATAAGAGGTCACCGAGTTCCTCCCGGAGGTTGGCATCGTCATGACGGTCGATAGCCTGCAGGAGTTCACAGACTTCCTCGACTAGGCAGTCGCAAATTGTCTGGTGCGTCTGCTCACGATCCCAAGGGCAACCATCCGGAGCCCGGAGCCGTGCAGTAGTCGCGAGAAGGAGGTCGATGCCAAGCATGCCCCGATGGAGAGGGTTCTGACGAGGGAGTCAAAACGATTGCCAGACGGCTTGGTCTCGTTTCCGTTGTAGGGGTGGACAAACTGACGGAAATCATGGACGCCAAGCGCCGGGAAATCGCCCCGTTCGCGCGCCCAGTCACGGAGGCTGAACTAGCGGCCTTCGCGGGAAGTTCCGGTTCGCTGGGCTTCCGGCAGTCCCTGCACGTCCCTGGCCGCCTGACGGTCATCGCCGAGGTCAAGCGGGCTTCACCCAGCGTCGGGCTGATCCGTGCAGAAGTGAACGCTGTCGCCCAGGCCCGGCTTTACGCCGAGGCGGGTGCGGAGTGTCTTTCCGTCCTGACCGAATCCACCTATTTCAAGGGTCAATTACAGGACCTTATTGAGGTGGTTCAAGATCAAGCCAAGTTGCCTGTCCCCCGGCCTTGTATCCGTAAGGACTTCATGGTGCACCCTTATCAGGTGCTTGAGGCAGCCCAAGCCGGCGCCCGATGCATTCTAATTATCGTTCGCGGCCTGACGGACGCCGAGATACGCCCGATTCATACGGCCGCTAAGTTAGCCGGCATGGATACACTCTTTGAGGTGCACGATGAAGCCGAACTCGAACGAGCCTTGCGCCACGACCCTGACATGGTCGGCGTTAATAACCGTAACCTATCGACCTTCCAGATTGATTTAAGTTTTGCGGAACGCGTCCTCCCACAGATGCCAGCGCACATCCTCAAGGTCGCCGAAAGCGGCATCAAGACAGCCGAAGATGCCGCCCGAATGCGGTCCGCGGGTGCTCAGGCTTTGCTTGTGGGTGAATCCTTGATGCGGACTGAAAATCTGGCGGTACTCCTGCAGGCTTTTCGCGGGCGATGAACGACGGGCCCTTGTCGCAGACGGAAACTCGCGAGTTGCTCGCGCGCCTGTCCCACATGCCCAAGAAGTGGCTGGGGCAGAACTTCCTCATCGACGGGAACATCGTCCGGAAGTCGCTTGAGCTCGCCGAGATTAAGGCCGGCGAGCGGGTGCTGGAAATCGGGCCCGGCCTCGGGACCTTGACACGCACCTTGTTGGGCGCCGGCGTTGAACTCCATGCCGTCGAAGCTGACCCAACGATGGTCTATCACCTTAAGCAGTCCCTGCTCCCGCGGTGGCCGCAAACTTTTCATCTCACCGAGGGAGATGCGGTCGAAACGCCGTTGGCTGACTTGGGCCAACCAGCGGATGGTTCCTTCAAGGTTGTCGCTAACCTCCCCTACGCAATCTCCACGCCATGGATGGATGCCATCTGTGCCGGTCCTCATCCCGAAATCATGGTGCTCATGCTGCAACGGGAAGCTGCCGATCGGCTGACCGCTGAAGTCGGGACCAAGCATTGGTCAGCGGTGACTGCCCAAGTTGCCTTGGCTTTCGAGAAGGTAAAACTGCACCCAGTCCCTGGGCAGTCCTTTAACCCGCCCCCGAAGGTGGATTCGTGCCTACTCGTCCTCCGGCGGCGACCAGATGCTCAGAGATTCAGTGCCCGTGCCCGCGAGGTTTCCCGGGCGCTCTTTACCCAGCGGCGGAAGCAAGTCGGTTCCTCTGGCCGAAACCTCTTCCCCGACGCACCCGATGTGCGCGCTTGGCTCGAAGCCCTTCCCAGCTTCGGCCTGACCACCCTAGCCCGCCCCGAAGACATTCCCGCGGCGGTCTGGCTTAAACTCTAAACACCCCGGAAGGTTGCTTTTCTTGGCCAAGGTGGTCTTTCTGTACCCATGTCCGTTAAAGTTGGCCTAGTCTCCCTTGGTTGCGCCAAGAACCTCATCGATTCCGAAATCATGATCGGCCACCTCGCTAAGGCTGGCATGACCATGACCGCTAATGCCGCCGATGCCGATGTGGTGATCGTCAATACCTGCTCTTTCATCGACGCCTCCAAGCACGAGGCCCTCGAGGCCATCTACGAGATGAGCGATGGCAAGGCCACCGCCCGTAAAAAGAACCAGAAGCTCATCGTCGCTGGTTGCATGTCGCAGCGTTATCAAGGTTCCCTGCCCGTCGTGGAAGGCGCCAAGGGGCACATCGAGCTCCCGAAGGTCGACGCTTATATCGGCCTGGATCAGGTCACCAATATCGTCCCAGTCATCCATAAGGTCATGGGGGGCGAGGCTGGCATGACGGAGTTCTTGTCGAAGACGACGACGTTCATTCCCGACTACGATACGCCGCGTTTCCGTCTGACCCCCAAGCATTCGGCCTACATCAAGATTGCGGAAGGCTGTAACCACCCCTGCACTTTCTGCATTATTCCACGCATCCGCGGCCGCCACCGGAGTCGTACCGTGGAGTCCGTCGTCAAGGAAGCCCAGCAGCTCGTCATCGAAGGCGTCAAGGAGCTCAACCTCATCTCCCAGGACACGACCTACTTCGGCATGGATCGCTGGACCGAGGAGCGTCCGAATCCCCGCAGTAAGGTGGATTCGTCCAAGGGGGAATCCCTCGCCTCCCTGCTCCGTGAAATCGACGCGATTCCCGGCGAGTATTGGATCCGTTTACTCTATACGCACCCGGCCCACTGGAGCGACGAGCTGATCGAGACGATCGCGCAGTCCAAGCATGTCGCCCGCTACGTCGACATTCCGCTGCAACACATCTCGAGCAAGATGCTCACCGCCATGCAGCGTGAGACCAGCGGCGATTACATCCGCGACCTCATCCGCCGCATGCGGGTCGGGGTGCCGGACATGGCCATCCGGACGACCTTCATCGTCGGCTTCCCCGGCGAGACCGAAGAGGACTTCCTGGAGCTCCTCGCTTTCCTCGAAGCCACCTGCTTTGACCGCGTTGGAGTCTTTAAGTATTCCAAGGAAGAAGGCACTAAGGCCGCCAAGATGGAGGGCCACCTCTCCGACGAAGTGAAGGCCGATCGTTATGATCGAGCGATGACCCTCCTCCAGCGTCTCTCGAAGGAGCGGGGCGAGCGTTTCATCGGCCGCAAACTACGCGTACTTATCGAAAGCCCAGGGGTTGGCCGCAGCGAAGGCGACGCCATGGATATTGACGGGACCGTGAAGGTGCCGAAGAAGCTCCCGGTGGGCGAGTTTGCGGAAGTGACGGTGACCGGCGCCGAGGCCTACGACCTCATCGCGAAGTAACTTAGGTTTCCTGTTCGCGTTCGGGGGCGACTTCCGCCGAGGCTTCCGCCGCCGGCGAATCGCTCAGGCGGATGAGTGCATCCAAGGACGAGAAGTGACGTGTCCAGTCGGTCATGTCTGGGATGTCCCCCACCACGGCCGAGAAGAGCTCACGCTTCTCTTGCTTGAGTTCTTCGATGCGCTCTTCGACCGTTCCCGGGGCAATCATGCGATAGATGAAAACAGAATTCTTTTGCCCGATGCGGTGAACACGGTCGACGGCCTGGGCCTCCACGGCTGGATTCCACCAAGGGTCGAGTAGGAACACGTACTCCGCCGTATTGAGAGTGATCCCAGTCCCGCCTGCCTTCAGCGACGCCAAGAACAAGGCGGGGCCCTTGGTGTCCTTAAACCGTTCAACGGGTGCGGAGCGATCCTTGGTCTCCCCCGTCAGTTCGAAGATAGGTAGGTTCGGTAGGTCGCGTGCCAAGGCTTTCTTGACGCGTTCGATCAGCGAAACGAACTGGGAGAATACGACCGCCTTCGAGCCGTTAGCGGCCACCTCCGCGAGCTTCGAGATCAAGAGCGTCACTTTGCCGGAGTGGGCGCTCGGACAGCCAGAGTTATCCGGCAAGAGGCCCGGGTCGCAACAGACCTGCCGCAACCGCATGAGCAAGGTTAAGACCGAAGTAGCGTCCCGCGACAATAGGCTGGCGAGTTCACCCGAGAGTCCGCTGCCTTGGGTGAGATGTTGGTAGAGCGCCCGTTGCTCGTGCGTGAGCGGACAAGGGAGGACGATTTCCACTTTGGGGGGGATGTCCGCGGCGACGTGACGCTTGAGACGACGGAGGATGAACGGCGAAACCTGCCGGCGAATTTTAACGAGCCCTGCGGAGGGGTCACGCAGCATGATGCGTTCAAAGTTGGCGCGCTTACCGAGCAAGCCCGGCATGAGGAATCGGAAAATAGTCCAGAGGTCGGTGGGACGGTTCTCTAAGGGGGTACCCGTGATGGCGATACGGTGATCGGCCTGAACGGATAAGCACGTCTGGGTGGTCTTCGACTCGGGATTCTTAATGGCCTGCGCCTCGTCCAGAATGGCGTAACCAAACTTGGTCTTCTCGAGCAGGTTGGCGTGGCGGCGAAGCTGAGTGTAGCTTGAAATCCAAAGTTTCTCGTCGGGGTGTTTGGCGAAGTCGTCATCCGCGGTCAGAACCGAAGCGGACAACTCCGGGTGAAAGCGTTTGATTTCACCGAGCCAGACCGGAATCACGCTCGCTGGGCAGACGATGAGGGAGCGTTCGCCCGCAGGTCGCGACGCTAAGAGCGCCAACACCTGCACGGTCTTACCAAGGCCCATTTCGTCGGCCAGCAACGGGTGGGAACCAAGGTCGCAGAGCCGGCCGAGCCAAGTAACGCCCTTGGCCTGATAAGGCCGCAGGTATTGCGGAAGGTTGTCGGGCGGGATCGGTTCCTGCAGCAGTTGGTCCTTCCAGGCGCGGAGATCCTCGTTGAGCCGCAGGGCGCCCACGGCGGCATGATCAAACAAGGACAACAGCAAGTAACGAGGCACCTCCCCATCCTTGGCCTTCCAGTCTTCGGAGAAATCCGCCACCGCCGCGTTATAAGCTACGACGCCCTTACCCGGCAGGATGACCGGCCGCCCGCCCGCCTTGAGGAGAAGTTTCTGTTCGTGGCTCTGCAGTTGATGGCTGCCCGCCTTGAGGCGCCAATTCAGGCGAAAGGACTTCCCGTCGGCCCCGGATTCAGCTTCGGCGTCGACGGCGACCTGGAGCTGCTCGTTGCGGAATATATTTAAGCCGTCTTCTCCCTGCAGTTTAAAGCGCTTCCGCCACTCGTTGAGGTCTTCGCGGACGAAGCGTTCGATACGGCCGATGTTATCCATCGCCCAGGTTCCCGCTGTCTTGCTGTAGGCATAGCCAGCGCGATGGGCGACCGTACTAAAGCGAAAGAGCGTTTGGCGCTGTTCATCGGATAACTCGTCGCCGGGGATGGAGCCAGGCCCGAAGCAGTTCCAGGAATGGCCGCCGCGGCCGGTCCAGGCCGCCGAAGCCGTGAGGCCTTCAGAGGTCAGGTCAAATGACACCTGCAACTTAAGGGCTGTCCGGCCGCCGTTATCCTTTGGTTCCGGCTTAGCGATGGGCGCGATTTCGGCCGCGGGGGCGGTATCGTCGATGGCCTTGATTTCGTCGCCGAGAAGTTCCTCGACCTCATACATCGTGGCGACCGCGAACGGCGCGCCATTTTCTTCTTCCGGTAAAGAGGTCCGCCACTCGATCGCCCCGCTACGGAGTTCAATGACCGCCCGTACGGTCTGGGTTTCGGTCTTGGTCACGCCCTCGGCCGAAGTCGGCTTGAGTTCGAGTGTCCTGACCAACCCCTCGGTATAAAGGCGGCGCCCTTCTTCGAGGTCATCCATTTTGAACACAGCTTCCCAGTCCTCCGGAAGGTTCCCGAACCAGTGTTCGAGGGCTTCCGTGGAATAGGAGCGGTTTGCCGGTCTTGGGGTAGACATCGACGTTTTGTAATCAAACCTCCCCATTTAGGACGATGCAACGCCCAAAGTCCTGAATTTTAGGCGGGGTCTGGGCTTGTTTCAATATGGCAAAATGCTTAACTTAACACCCTCTCTTTATCTGTAACTTAAATGAAACATCTGAGTGTTGGATCACGCTGGAACGCCGACTTGGTCGCTGAGTACCACGAGCGTTGGAAACAAGACCCGCAATCGGTCGAGGCGGATTGGCGCGCTTTCTTCGAAGGCTTTGAGCTGGGCCTGTCCCTTCCACCCAAGCCCGTTAAGGGCGCCGTCGCCATGGCGGGGACGGCCGTAGATGCCGCTGCCCAAGCCAAGGTTTTCGCTGCCATCTCCGCTTATCGCACGTTGGCGCATCTGCAGGCTAGGACCAACCCTTTGGCTGACCCGACCCCTTATTTCGAGCTGACGGACAAGGCTTTGGGCCTCGATACCCTGCCCCCGACCCAAACTTTTTATACCGCGGATTTCCTTGGTGGCCAGATGTTACCGGTGTCTGAGATTCTCGCCAAGTTGAAGGACACTTACTGTGGGCCGATTGGCGTGGAATACAGTCACATCCAAGACGGCGCCCGCCGTCGCTGGTTACAGGAACGCATCGAAACCTGTGGTCTCCGTCCGGCCTATGACGCCGCCACCCGTCGCAGCTTCCTCCGCACCATCGTCCAGGCTGAACAGTTTGAGCGTTTCCTGCATAAAACTTTTGTCGGCGCCAAGCGTTTCTCCGTCGAAGGTGGCGAAACCCTGCTCGTTGCACTGGAGCGGCTCATCAGCCGTTCGCCCGGCCTCGGTATCAGCGACATCGTCATCGGCATGGCCCACCGCGGTCGCCTCAACGTGCTCGTTAATACCTGCGGAAAGAAGTCCGAACACCTCTTCGAAGGCTTTTCCGAGCATCATATCCCGGACACCACGACGGGTGACGGCGACGTGAAGTATCACCTCGGCTACGAAGGTGAACGCACAATCGCGGGGAAGAAGGTCGCCATTACGTTGGCCTTTAACCCGAGTCACCTCGAGGCCGTGAACCCGGTTGTGCTGGGCCGTACCCGTGCCCGCGTTGACCTGCAAGGCGACGGCAAGCGCTCCGCCGCCCTCCCTGTCCTCATCCACGGCGACGCGGCGTTCCCAGGCCAAGGCATCGTGATGGAGACCTTTAATTTCGCGAACGTCAAAGGGTACGCCGTCGGTGGCACCGTGCACATCGTGACAAACAACCAAGTCGGTTTCACCACCGGCCCTGAGGAAGCCCGCAGCGGTCGTCATTGCACGGAAATCGCTAAGTTTGCCGACGCCCCAGTTTTACACGTTAACGGAGATGATCCTGACGCCGTCGTCCTCGCGACCGAAATCGCGCTCGAGTACCGTCAGCAGTTCGCCGCCGACGCCGTCGTCGACATCGTCTGCTATCGACGCTACGGCCACAACGAAACGGATGAGCCAGCGTTCACCCAGCCCGTCCTTTACCGCACGATTTCTAACCACTCGAGCGTCTCTGAACTCTACGCTGCGCGCCTGACCACTTGCGGCTCAGCCCCTGATGGCGAGCTTACTAGCCTGCGCACGGAATTTGAAGTAATGCTCAACGCCGCGCAGGAACGTGCTAAGTTAGCCATCGCCAAGGAAATCACCGAACGCGAAAAGACCCCGGCCACCGTTCGTCCGTTCCAGTCTCCTTATGACGAGAAGGTCGATACAACGGTACCGGAAGCCTTGCTGGAAAAGGTCGCACCTGCCCTTTGGACGATGCCCCCCGATTTTGCCCCTAACCCGAAGATCAAGCGCCTGCTCGAGGCGAAGGCCGAGGCTTTTAAGTCTGGCGCCAACTTCGACTGGAGCCTCGGTGAAGGCCTCGCCTTCGCTTCGTTGCTAGCTGAAGGTTATCCAATCCGTATCTCGGGCCAGGATTGCGAACGTGGCACGTTCTCGCACCGCCACGCTGTCCTGCACGACCCTTCGAACGACGCCGAATACTGCCCGCTGAATGCCGTGAGCGGCGGCGAAACCATCGAGCTCGTCAACTCCACCCTCTCGGAATACGCGGTTCTTGGCTTCGATTATGGCTATTCACTCGAAGCGCCTGATTCGCTCGTGATTTGGGAAGCACAGTTCGGTGACTTCGCAAATGGCGCCCAGATCATGATCGATCAGTTCATCGCCTCGGCGGAATCTAAGTGGAGTCAGACGAGCGGTCTCGTCATGCTTTTGCCGCACGGCTTCGAAGGCCAAGGCCCCGAGCACTCCTCGGCTCGCCTCGAGCGTTTTCTCCAACTTTGCGCCGAAAATAACCTCCAGGTTATCCAACCGTCGACGCCGGCGCAGCTCTTCCATGCCCTGCGCCGGCAGGTGAAGGCTGAGCACCGCAAACCCCTCGTCGTCATGACGCCCAAGAGTTTGCTGCGGCACAAGGCCTGCGTCAGTGCCTTAAAAGACTTTACTCAGGGCACCTTCGAAGGCGTCCTCGCCGATCCGACCCCGGCGGCCAAGACCGAGCGCCTGCTCCTTTGCTCGGGTAAGGTATTCTACGAACTCGCAGCTGAGCGCACCACCCGTAAGGACACGTCCACTACGATTGTCCGCGTGGAACAATTCTATCCGTTCGACGCGACGACTTTGAAGAAGCTCCACGCCCAGTACGGCTCGCCGGCCAAGGTCGTGTGGGTCCAGGATGAGCCAAAGAATATGGCCGGTTGGTCCTTCATCGCCCCCATGGTCGAGTCCACGCTCGGTATCCGTCCAGTCTTCGCGGGTCGTGATAGCGCCGCCTCCCCGGCGGTGGGCGCCCTCTCGGTCCACAAGGTCGAGCAGGCTGATGTAATCCACCAGGCCTTTAATGCCTAAATTTAGGCATTAGCCTTCCACGAAGCCCCGGTCTGGGTGTCTTCCACCCCTCAAAGGAGGGGAAGAAGGCTATTAAAGGCATATTTCCCCGTTGAAACAGTCACGGGGGGCTTCCAAAGTCCACCACTCACTTTTCATGGCTGTCGAAGTCAAAATCCCCCCCATGGGAGAATCCATTACCGGAGGTCTCCTTGCATCTTGGACCGTAAAGAGCGGCGACGCTGTCCGTAAAGGGCAGCCCCTCTTCTCTTACGAGACCGATAAAGTCACTTCCGAAGGCACCGCCGAGGTGGATGGCTGTATCACGATCAGCATACCCGCCGGTACCGAAGTCTTGGTGGGGCAAGTCATTGCGACGATTGAAGCTGGCGCCGCTGGTGCCGCCCCCGCCCCCGCTGCCGCTGCGCCTCAGGCTGTATCCGTAAAGTCGGTAATACCCCACGCCGCTGCGCCTAACCCGGCCCCTGTGCTCGCGAAGTCTGGTGCCTCCGCCGAAATCTCGCCTGCTGTTCGGCGGATTTCTGCCGAGACTGGCCTCAGCCCCGCGTCAATTCCGGGCACCGGAAAGGCTGGTCGCGTGACCAAGGGCGACATGCTCGCCGCCCTCGAAGGCAAGACCCCCATCATGGCCGTCGCTTCGGCTCCAGCCGCTACCGCAACAGCCCCGACCACCCCGACGACCGCGGCCCCCGCGGGTCCCGTGACGATTCCTTCTCGCGAAGGCCGCACGACGCGTAAGCGCATGTCCCCTTTGCGTCGGAAGATTGCCGAACGCCTCGTCCAAGCGAAGTCCGAGACGGCGATGCTCACGACCTTCAACGAGGTAAACATGGCACCGGTCATGGAACTACGTAAGCGCCATGGGGAGGATTTCCTTAAGAAATATGGGGTTAAGCTCGGTTTTATGTCCTTCTTTGTGAAGGCCGCCGTGCAGGCACTCAAGGACGTGCGCTCGGTCAATGCGCAGCTCGACGGCGAAGAGATCGTCGAAAATAATTTCTATGATATCGGTGTGGCTGTGGGCACCGAGAAGGGCCTGATGGTGCCGGTCGTCCGTGATTGCGATGCTCTCAGCTTCGCGGGGATCGAGAAGGCTATTACCGACTACGGTAAGCGCGCCCGCGACGGCAAGATTCAGCTACCCGAACTACAAGGCGGCGTCTTCACCATCTCTAACGGCGGCATCTATGGTTCGATGCTGTCCACCCCGATTCTCAATCATCCGCAGGCAGCCATCATGGGGCTCCATAACATTGTCGAGCGCCCGGTTGCGGAGAACGGCCAGGTCGTCATCCGCCCGATCATGTACCTCGCCCTCTCGTACGACCACCGTATCATCGATGGCAAAGAAGCCGTGACGTTCCTCGTCAAGGTGCGTCAATACATCGAAGAGCCCCACACCCTGCTCTTCGGAGCCTAATCCCTTTTTCTACACCTCAATGTCTCAACTCGATCTCGTTGTCATCGGTTCCGGCCCCGGCGGTTATGTCGCCGCTATTAAGGCCGCCCAACTCGGCCTCAAGGTAGCCTTGGTCGAAAAGGACCCCGTTCTCGGCGGCACCTGCTTGAATGTCGGCTGTATCCCTTCCAAGGCCCTCCTGCACTCGACCGAAGTCTTCCATCAGGTCTCGCATGGTAAGAAGCACGGCCTCGTCGGCGGCGAGAAGGTGACCATCGATGTGGCCGCGATGATGGCCAATAAAGACAAGGTAGTCTCCCAGCTCAATCAGGGCGTGAAGTTCCTCGTCTCCAAGCGTGGCATCGAAATCGTCCAAGGCCTCGGCCGCCTCGACAAGCAGCCAGGTAAGGTCCTCGTCCGTAGTAGCGCCGGTGAACGCACGCTTGAAACTAAGAACATCATCATCGCCACCGGCTCCTCCATCGTCGAGCTACCCTTCATGAAGTTTGATGGCGAAAGCGTGATTTCATCCGACCACGGCATCGCCCTCAAGAGCGTCCCCGAAAAGATGGTGGTCGTCGGTTCTGGTGCGATCGGCCTAGAGCTCGGCTCCGTCTGGGCCCGCCTCGGCGCCCAAGTCACGGTCGTGGAAATGCTCCCCTCCATTGGTGGGCCGGCTTACGATGAAGACGTCGCTAAGGTCGCGCAGCAGGCTTTCGAAAAGCAAGGTATCAAGTTCGAGCTCGGTGCCAAGGTAACCGGCGTCAAGAAGAGCGCTGGTGGCATGGCCCTTACGGCGGAACGCGATGGCAAGCCTCTTGAATTCCCCGCCGACAAGATCCTCGTCGCCGTTGGCCGCAAGGCCAACACGCAAGGTCTCGGTGCCGCGGAAGCTGGCCTCAAACTCGATGAGCGCGGTCGCGTTGTGATCGATGACCATTTCCGCACCAACCTCCCGGGCGTCTACGCCATTGGTGACGTCGTCGCTGGTCCGATGCTCGCCCACAAGGCGGAAGAAGAAGGTGTGGCGGCAGCTGAAATCATCGCTGGAAAGGCTGGTCACGTGAATTACAACATCATCCCGGGGGTCATTTACACCGACCCCGAAATTGCGGGCGTCGGCATGCTGGAATCGGAAGCCAAGGCCAAGAATATTGAGGTCAAGGTCGGTAAGTTCCAACTCGCTGGCAACGGTCGTGCTATCGCCACCGACGCCACCACGGGTTTCGTAAAGGTGATCGCCGACGCGAAGACCGACAAGGTTCTTGGCGTGCAGATTGTCGCCCGTGGCGGTTCCGAAATGATCGCGGCGGCTTGTGCGCACATGGAATACGGCGCCAGCGCCGAAGACATCGCGCGGACTTGCTTCGCCCACCCGACCATCAGCGAATCCTTCAAGGAAGCCGCTATGGCCGTCTCGAAGTCGAGCATCCACTCACTCTAAGTTCACACTTCGGACTTAACGAACGATAGGGTGCAATTCGCACCCTCTCTTGTTTTAGAATTTGTTTCCGTCATTAAGCCGTCGGCGGTAAACCGAGTGCCTTGTTTAAGGGCTTAAAAGTGAAAGGGGCTAGGCTGACCACGGCACACGGGGAACCAGACTGCCGTTGCTTCCTTCCGGACCTGGCGGGATTCGTCGGCACCCATTGCATGGGGCCTAGCTTGCATCTTTGATGAGTGACCAATCCGCTCTTTTCAACCCTCAAGTTCCCCGCTAATCATCACTCTTCCCGATGGCCGAAATTCCCAAGTCCTACGACCCCCAAGGGGTCGAACAACAATGGTACGACCGCTGGGTCGCCGCCGGCTGCTTTGCCGGCAAGGTCGACCCGACCCGTCAGTCGTTTGCGGTCATGATTCCGCCACCCAATGTGACCGGCGTGCTGCACATGGGCCACCTCCTGAATAATACCTTACAGGACATCATGGTGCGCCGCGCGCGCCAAGAAGGTAAATCCGCCCTCTGGCTCCCGGGGACCGACCACGCTGGTATCGCCACCCAGTCGCGCGTCGAAAAAGATCTTCGCCAAAACCATGGTAAGACCCGGCACGACCTTGGCCGGGAGAAGTTCATTGAGGTCGCTTCCGAATGGCGCGACAAGCACGGCGGCATCATCCTGAATCAGCTCCGTAAACTCGGCGCCTCGTGTGACTGGGATCGGAAGGTACATACGCTGGATGCCGGTTACTCGGAGGCGGTCTTGCAGGCTTTCGTCACGCTCTACGAGCGGGGCTATGTCTATCGCGGCAAACGGATGGTTAACTGGTGCCCAGTATCGCAGACGGGCCTCTCCGATGAAGAAGTAATCATGAAGCCCTCCAAGGGCTCCTTGTTCAAGATGCGTTATGAAGTCGTAGAACAACCAGGGACATTCTTGGAGATTTCCACTACCCGACCCGAGACTATCCCAGGCGATACGGGCGTTGCCGTCCACCCGGAAGACGAACGCTACAAACATCTCATCGGACTCCACGTCTGGCGACCCTTCCCGCGGGCCCAAATCCTCATCGTCGGCGACACGGCGGTTGAGCGCGAGTTCGGTACCGGTGTGCTTAAGGTGACCCCGGCTCATGACCGGACAGACTTCGATATCGGTAAGCGCCATGGCCTGCCAGTGCTCGATGTGATGAACCCCGACGGTACGATGAACGCTGATGCGGGGCCTTTGGCCGGCATGGAACGCTTCAAGGCCCGTGACGTCGCCGCCAAACTGCTCGAAGAGCTCGGCGCCCTCGTCAAGATTGAGCCTTATGAGAACACGGTAGGCTTCTCCGAACGGGCCGATGTGCCCATCGAACCTCGCCTCAGCGAACAGTGGTTCATCCACTACCCCAAGATTGAAGAAGCCAAGCGCGCCGTCACCACGGGTATCATCAAGTTCCACCCCGAACGCTGGACCAAGACTTACCTCCACTGGCTTGAAAACATCCAGGACTGGTGCGTCAGCCGTCAGCTCTGGTGGGGCCATCGCATCCCCGTCTGGTATCGCAAGGGCACCGACCGTAATGAGGCCGCCAATCGCCACGTCTCCCTCACCCCGCCCGCCGACCCGCAGAACTGGGAACAGGATCCGGATGTGCTCGATACCTGGGCCTCCTCTTGGCTCTGGTGTCTTGCGACTATCGGTTGGCGTAAGCCCGGCGAAACGACCCCTGAACTCCAGCATTGGTACCCCACGGGTGCGATCGCTACGGGTCCGGATATCATCTTCCTCTGGGTCGCCCGCATGATTATCGCGGGCCTCGAACTGCACGGGCCCGAGAAGAAGACCCTAACGGACGACGAGATCCGCCAGCGGATCCCATTCAAGCGCGTCTACTTTAACGGCATCATCCGCGACAAGCAGGGCCGCAAGATGTCGAAGTCATTGGGCAACTCGCCCGAGCCGCTTGACCTCATTGCCAAGTTCGGTGCCGACGGCCTGCGCTTCGGCCTGCTGTCCATCGCTCCCAAGGGACAGGACATCCTCTTCGATGAAGATCGCGTCTCCCAAGGGCGAAATTTCTGTAACAAACTCTGGAATGCCGCGCGCTTCCGACAGATGTCGGGCCCGATGTTTGATAACAGCACCCTGCCCGTCATCGCCGCGCGGCTGAAACCTGCACAACTGGACGACGACGACTTCGCCATCCTCCATGGCTTGGCTGAACTCACCGACGCCACGAGCCAACGCCTCGAGGAGCATGAGTTCACCGCTTATTCGCAGGGCCTTTATACGTTCTTCTGGGGGGACTTCTGCGACTGGTATGTCGAGGCCTCGAAGGCCCGCTTGGCCGACCCGGCCTTGCGCGACACTTGTTTGGCCGTTCAGGATCTCGTGCTCCGTCAGTTCCTATTGATGCTGCACCCGATTGCCCCGTTCATCACCGAAGAGCTCTGGCACCTGCTGGGTTACGGTACCGAAAAGGATTTCATTCAGGACCATGGTACCGGTACGGGCGGCGACTTTCTGCGTGTCCTCCGCGAGCATGGGGTGAAGATGATGACCTCCAAGGTTGCCGATGTCGGCCTGCTCCGTGAGTTTGTCGCGGCTGTTCGCGCGATGAAATCTCAGGCCAACCAAGCCAACAAACGCGATAGCGTCATCACGGTCATCGCGAAAGACGCCTCGGCCCAGGCTTTGCTTGAGCATAACCGCGATAAGGTTAGTCGCTTGGCGGGTCTCGCTGAATTGAACTACGGCACCGACGCTGGCGGTCGCCCCGGCACGGTCACCCCGGTGGGTGTGGTCTTATTGGAAGTCGGCGATAACTTAGATGTCGGCGCCGAGAAGGTACGTCTGGCTAAGGAAATCGAGAAGATCGAAAAAGCGGTGGCCGCTGGCGAAGCCAAACTCTCCAACGAAACGTTCGTCTCGAAGGCTCCTCCCCAGATTCTGGAAGGTGCCCGGAAGCAACTCACCGAAGCCCAGGCTAAGCGCGATGAACTCGTGCGCATGCTAGCTTCTCTCGGTTGATGTCCAAGGTCATCGTCCATGCTGACAAGGCTACCGCTGCCAAGGCCGTCGCGGCCACTATCCGCGACCTCATTACTGCTAAGGCCAAGGCTAGCCAGGCTGCGGTCTTGGGTCTAGCCACTGGCTCAACGCCCCTCCCCTTGTATGCGGAATTAGTCCGCCTGCATCGCGAAGAAGGGCTGAGTTTCCGTAACGTCGTTAGCTTTAATCTCGACGAGTATGAAGGCCTCTCTGGCGACCATCCGCAGTCCTATCGTTATTTCATGGAGCAGAACCTCTTTCGCTTCATCGATATCCGTCGCGAAAATACGCACGTCCCGGCCGGTATCAGTGCGGATGCTGCCCGCACCTGCGCTGACTACGAAGCCGCCATCGTTTCAGCTGGCGGGATAGACCTACAGGTCTTGGGAATTGGCCGCACGGGCCATATCGGCTTTAACGAACCACCTTCGGCCCTCAGTTCGCGTACGCGGCGAGTGCACCTCGATGAGGTCACCCGTCGCGATAATTCCGTCTTCTTCGGCGAGCTAAGCCTCGTACCGCACGGCGCTCTCACCATGGGCGTGGCGACCATCATGGACTGCCGTCAAGTCGAGTTACTCGCCTTTGGGACGGGTAAGGCGGAGATTATCCGCAAGACCCTGCAGACTCAGCCTTCGGCGGACTGCCCGGCCAGCTGGCTCCAAAACCATGCGCGCTGCACGTTTCATCTAGACCCCGAAGCCAACGCTTTACTCTAAGCCGACTGTTTAGGATGAAAGTCTCTCCCCGTTATACCTCTTCAATCGATCCGGGCTTTGTCCCCGCTTCGCTTTGGACCAAGGAATTCCTTAAACTTTGCCAGCATACACCGGGGAGCTCGGTTCTGGCGATTGGTCTATCGCGACCCGATGGCACGGCCTCGGTCTTCCGGACTATGCTCCTGCCAGCCAGTTCGACGAACGACGCGGACAACCTGCTGCACGTTGAGCGTACCGTAAAGTTCCTGCTCTGGGCTCGCAGCGGGAACCTGGTCTTGCTGTCTGGCGAGCAAGCCCCCGCCTTGGCCAAGGTGTTACAGGCCATCTATGCCCCTGGTGGCGTCCGCGCCTTCGACGCAGACTTTGCACGCAAGCTCTTCGAACTTCCGCTGACCTTCCGTGCGGTTGCCGAACACGATCTGCCGGCCGAAAGTACTTCTCACCTCCCCCTTGGTCGTAACCTCGGCGGCTGCCGCATTGGCTTCGACCTCGGTGGCTCCGACCGGAAGTGCGCTGCCGTCATTGATGGTAAGGTGGTCTTCTCCGAGGAAGTGAAATGGGATCCCTATTTCCAGCCGGACCCTACCTACCATCTCGAGGGCATCCGCCACTCCCTGCAGATTGCCGCCGCTCACCTGCCGCGCGTCGATGCGATCGGTGGCTCGGCGGCGGGCGTTTACATCAATAATAAAGTGCGCGTCGCCTCGCTCTTTCGCGGCGTGACTGACCCAGCGCTCTTCGAGGCTAAGGTTAAGGATATGTTCCTGGATCTTGCGAAGGAGTGGAAGGTGCCTTTCGAAGTTCTTAACGACGGGGACGTTACGGCGCTCGCTGCTTCGATGTCGCTGAACCGCAACGCCGTTCTGGGCATTGCCATGGGCACCAGCGTTGCCGCCGGCTTTGTCGACCCCAACGGCAACCTCACTAACTGGCTCAGCGAGCTTGCTTTCGTGCCGGTCGATTATCGTTTTCAGGGGCCGGCCGACGAATGGTCCGGCGATCTTGGTTGTGGCGTGCAATACTTCAGCCAGCAGGGCGTGGGGCGATTACTCCCCCTCGCTGGTATCCATCTGCCTGGGTCCATGCGCCTCCCTGAGCAACTGGAAGAACTCCAGAAACTCATGCTGGCCGGGGATGCGCGTGCCCTAAAGGTCTACGAGGCCATCGGGGTTGCGTTCGGCTACGCCATCGCGCACTTCGCCAGCTTCTACGACATTCAGTGCCTCCTGATCATGGGTCGCGTGACTTCTGGTCAGGGTGGAGACGTCATAATTGACCGAGCTCGGTCAGTACTGGCTGATGAATTCCCCGAACTTCGCATCGACCTCGTCGTGCCTTCCGAGAAGGATAAGCGCCACGGGCAAGCCGTCGCCGCCGCCTCCCTGCCCCCTCTCTGACATGAAGCTCAACCCTAAGGCTAACTTGCTCATCCCTGACCAGCAGACTGGTCCGGTGGCCTTCAGCCGTACGACCCATCTCGGGATTGGCGCGCACCAGGACGACCTCGAGTTTATGGCCTATGAAGGCATCCTTGCTTGCTACGGCCGCACGGACCAGTGGTTCGGGGGCGTCATCATGACGGACGGCCGTAGTAGTTCGCGGAAGGGACCTTATGCCGATTGGACGGATGACCAAATGGCCGCCGTGCGCATCAAGGAACAACACCAAGCGGCCATTATCGGTCAGTATTCGTTTATCGCCCAACTCGGCTACCTATCTAAGGAAGTTCGACCCGCCAATGAACCTTCCGTCGTCGCCGACTTGGTCGCCATCTTAATGGCCACCCAACCCGAGGTCGTTTACCTCCACAACCCAGCAGATAAGCACGACACCCATGTGGCCTGCCTGCTGCGTTGTATTGAAGCCCTGCGGGCAATGCCGGCTGAATTGCGCCCCAAGAAGGTTCTTGGTTGTGAGGTCTGGCGGGGACTCGATTGGATGCTCGACGCCGAAAAAGTCCCGATGGCCGTCTCTGCCCGCCCCGAACTGGCCAATGCCCTCAACGAGGTCTTTGCCACGCAGATTGTCGGCGGTAAGCGCTACGACCTCGCGGTCCTCGGCCGCCGTATTGCGAATGCCACTTTCCACGACGCCCATGCGTCCGACCAAGAGACTTCACTCCAGTGGGCGCTAGATCTGACACCGCTGATCAATGACCCCAAGCTCGACGTCATCGAATACACCCTGGGTTTCGTCGAACGCCTAAAGCAAGACATCGCTGACCGCCTTAAGCGCGCGCTCTAAATGAAGCCCACCCTCCTCGTCCTCGCCGCTGGTATGGGCAGCCGCTACGGTGGCCTCAAGCAGATCGACCCGATGGGTCCATCCGGTGAAACCATTCTAGACTACTCGGTCTTCGATGCGATTCGCGCGGGCTTCGGCAAAGTAGTCTTCATCATTCGTCCAGACTTTGAGCAAGACTTCCGGGAACGTATCGCGGCCAAATTCGCTGATAAAATTGAGGTTGGCTTCGCGTTTCAGACTTTAGATCGGTTACCTCAA
Source organism: uncultured Opitutia bacterium (assembly GCA_903919185.1). Lineage (GTDB taxonomy): Bacteria > Verrucomicrobiota > Verrucomicrobiia > Opitutales > UBA953 > UBA953. The sequence goes on from CAIXHF010000056.1 coordinate 21,431, forward strand.
GGGTTTACCGTTCCCGCTGGCCGGGAAAAGCCTTGGGGCACCACCCACGCAATCCTCTGCGCCCGGGATGCCGTCCACACCCCCTTTGCCGTCATCAATGCGGATGACTTCTACGGTCGAGATTCCTATGCGACTCTCGGTCAGTATCTATCTGGCCTGCAGAACAGCGACCGCACCTACGCTATGGTCGGTTTCACCTTGAAGAACACCCTCTCGGCTCACGGGACCGTTGCGCGGGGCGTCTGCCAAGCCGACGGCCAAGGCCTGCTGACTGACATCCAGGAACTCACCAAAATCGCGAAGACTGCAACGGGCGCCGAGAA
>CAIXHF010000057.1 GCA_903919185.1 uncultured Opitutia bacterium
ATCCGTACTCCGTACTCTGTAATCTGTACTCTGTACTCTGTAATCTGTACTCTCGGAGGGTGGCACCACGTGCTGTCCTGCTTGTATCGGACAGGGGCAAGGCTTCGCCTTGCACTCATGTATAGGAGGGCGCGGTAAACCACGCCCCTACCCGTTTGTCGCCATTTTCCCAGTGCCACTCGAAATCTGTACTCCGTAATCTGTACTCCGTACTCTGTCTCCACCTTTACACTTTTGCACGTTTGCACCTTTGCACGGGGTTAGGCTTATTTCCCCTTTACCCCTACCCGTCCGTCCCCTACCTAACTGCTCCCATGGAATTCAAGAACGTCACCGCAATCGCCAAGGCCAACGTCTACTTCGACGGCAAGGTCGTCTCCCACACGATTCTCACCGCCGACGGCGCTAAGAAGACGGTGGGCCTGATCTACGCCGGCACCTACCACTTCGGCACTGATAAGGCTGAGATTATGGAAATCATCGACGGTTCCTGCACCGTGGTCCAAGACGGCACCACCGAGGTCAAGAGCTACGCCGCCGGTACACACTTCTACGTGGCCCCGAAGGCTGGCTTCACGATCACCGTGAGTTCAGGCATCTGCCAGTATATCTGCAGCTTCATCGGTTAATCTGCGGCCTCGCCTAGGGCGGGGCTTGCCAAGTCGGCCCTGACTCTGAACCTTGGGGATATGTCCGACACCATGGGTGGCCTCTCCAATATCCCCGCGCCCATCGCGCGCGAAAAGCCATGGGTGCAGCTGAAGACGTTCACGTCCAAGCCAAACATCTTCCGCTCCATGGTGGGTGAGGTCTCCCCCGACGCCCGCCAAGGCGATGTCGTTTCCGCCTACGATAAGCAGGGCTCCTTCATTGGCTACGGGTTCTGGAACGCCGGCGCCCCCATCGCTCTGCGCATCCTCAAGGCCACCCCAGGTAAGCCCGATGACGTTTGGTTCGAGCAGTCTATCCGCCGGGCCGCCGCCTTACGCAAGGACCTCCTCAAGCTCGACGCCGACACCGATGCCTACCGCGTGGTCAACGGCGATGCCGACTTCCTGTCGGGCCTCATCGTCGACCGCCTCGGTGACGTGCTTTCCATCGAAGTTTCCTCCCTCGGCGTGATGCGCCGTCTGCCTCGCTGGATTCCGATCCTGCATGACGCGGTCGGCACCAAGCGCGAGATTGTCCAAATCGACCCGCACGTGGCCCGCATCGAAGGCATCATGCCAACCGACATCCCGAAATCGGTCGTGCGTTTCGTTAAGATCAAGGAGTTCGGGATGATTCAGGAAGTCGACTTCGCGGAAGGCCACAAGACGGGCTTCTTCTGCGACCAGCGAGATAACCGCCGGCGCTTTGGTGCCTTGGCTAAAGGCCTCAAGGTCCTCGACCTCTGCTGCTACTCCGGTGGCTTCTCCATCGCCGCCAAGCTGGCCGGTGCCACGGAAGTCACCGGCGTCGACCTCGACGAAAAAGCCATCGAGATGGCCAAGCGTAACGCAAACCTCAACAACGCACGCGTTGAATTCGTGCATGCGGACGCTTTTAGCTGGATTCGCCAGATGCAGAAGAACGGTAAGACCTGGGACCTCGTCCTTTGCGACCCGCCTAAGTTTGTCGACAGCCGCGACGAAGAATTCGAAGCCGAAGGCCTGAAGAAATATAATGACCTCAACGTCCTCGCCATGCAGATTGTCGCCCCTGGCGGCGTGTTCGTCACGTGCTCGTGCTCGGGCCTCGTCTCGCCCGAAGCCTTCGAAGACCTCGTCAGCAAAGCCGCACACCGCTACCAGAAGCGCCTCCAGATTTTCGACCGTACCGGCCCGGGCGGCGACCACCCCAACGTCTCCAATCACCCTGAAGGCCGCTACCTCAAGGTGCTTTGGAGTCGGATTGGGTAAGGTAGGGGCAGCATCGAGTGCTGCCCTAGGGGACTGGTGGACTAGAGTATGGTTGGCTAGGGGTTGTGTGGCGGCCTCTGGCCGCTGGCACGTTGTATCTTGGTAGGGTTGGCACTGCGTGCCAACCTAGCTGTTCCCTATCCGCCAACCGCTACCATCCATCTCAGACTAGAGCTCCTCGATATTCGCCCGCAGCTCGGCTGCTTTCTTCCGGATGGCAGCCTGCTCGGCGGGCGGCATTTGTGCGGCTTGGCGGACAGCCATGCCGACGCGCGGATTATTCAGGAAGCGGGCTTGGTGACGTAGCCAGAAATCCCAGTAGAAGGCGTTGAGGGGGCAAGCGAGCGGGCCCGTACGGTCCTTGGGGTCATACGGGCAGCCGCCGCAGTAGTTCGACATCTTCGAAACGTAACTAGCCGCGCAGCAGTAAGGCTTACTGGCGAGAAAACCACCATCGGCGTGCTGGCTCATGCCGATGACGTTTGGTAACTCGACCCATTGGAAGGCGTCGATGTAAACGCCGAGGTACCAACGCTCGACCTCCGCCGGATCGACGCCCGCGGTCAGGCAGAAAGACCCGATGACCATCAAGCGCTGGATGTGGTGCGCATACGCTGTCTGCAACGATTGCCCGATGGAGTGCCGCAGGCAGTTCATCTTCACCTTCCCAGTCCAGAACCACGACGGCAGCGACAACGTGTGGCCAAGTCCGTTGACCGTGGCGTAACCTGGCATCTTGGCCCAATAGACGCCGCGGATGTATTCGCGCCAACCGATGATTTGACGGACGAATCCTTCGGTAGCGGCGAGCGGGTAACGGACCGGATCGCGGCGATGCGCCTCCGCGGCAGCGGTCGCGACTTCGAGCGGCGAGAGTAATTTGACGTTGAGGGCGAAGGACAACCGTGAGTGGAATAGACGATCCGACGTCGTATGCATGGCGTCCTCGTAGTCACCAAAGTTCGGGAGGCCTCGTTCGATAAAGGCGTCTAATTGTGCGAGGGCTTCAGTACGGTCACACGGCCAGGGGAACTTCTCTGCAGACGGTTCGCCGAAGGTCTTCACCCCGGCGGCTTGGATTTCAGCCCAGAGAGTGCCGTGGTCATGACTGACATCCCAAGCGGCCGGCGGCGGCGGGGTCCCCTTCCACGGCTTACGGTTCTCCGCGTCATAGTTCCACTCACCGCCCAACGGCGTGCCCGCGGCGTCCATGAGCAACCGGGTACGTACCCGCATTTTACGGTAATAGGACTCCAGCAACCAACGCTTGGCGTCCTTCTGGAAATGGGCGGCGACGCCGCCACGGGCATCGAGGAAGTGCTCGGACGAGACCACGGTCGTAGGCAGACCGCAGGCGGCGGCAAAGCTGGCTAGGTCTTGATCGACGCGCCATTCATCGGGCTCATGATACTCGAAGCGCTTCGCGCCGACTTCCGCAAAAACCGTCCGCAGGTTGGTAGCGAAGGACTGACGGTTATCGGCGTCGCCCAGTCGGAACGCGCGGACCCGGTGACCAGTCGCCCGCAGCTGTTCAGCCATTCGCCGCAGTCCAGCGAAGATGGCGATGACCTTCTGGGCGTGGTGGGGGACGTAGTCGGTCTCGGAACGCACCTCCATCAGTACATAGACCACGGCAGGGTCGACCTGCCGGAACCAACGATGCGTCGGGTTCAGCTGATCGCCGAGAATGAGCCGGACAGTGGCCATGCGCCACCAAGCCTAGCCCGCACCAAAAGGCAAACCGCCCCGCCCTTTCTGAGGTAGGGGCAGCACTGCGTGCTGACCTAGGGGACTGGTGGACTGGAGTATGGTTGGCTAGGGGTTGTGTGGCGGCCTCCGGCCGCTGGTGCCTTGTATCGGGTAGGGTTGGCACTGCGTGCCAACCTAGCTGTCTCTTAAGGTAGGGGCGTGGCTTCGCCGCTCTTCTCTATGCCTTAGGTAGGGTGAGCACTGCGTGCTCACCTAGCTGCCGCTTAAAGGTAGGGGCGTGGCTTCGCCGCGCCCTCCGTATCAGGAGTGCAAGGCAAAGCCTTGCCCCACCCTGAGTTCGCCGAACGGCGAACTCCAAGGTTGGCACGCAGTGCCAACCCTACCCGATGCCTACGAGCGCAGGCCACCCTTTGCCTCCCATCGACTCAGCACTCTGTTCTTTGCCTTCCCAACCGCCAACCGCTATCCACCATCCGCTAATCAGAAGAACACTGCTTCGGACAACGCTTCGGCGGCGCCCATGAAGGCGACGCGTTGCGTGACGGGGGCCGGCTGACGGCTGCGCGTGAAGGTGATAATCGCGCGCGTGCCTTGATCGGCATGCTCCCACGAGAAACGCGCGCCATCCGCATAGACCCACTCGGCATCGAGGTTATCGCCGGGCGGAACCTTCGTGGAGAGTTTAAACTCAGCCCCGAGATGCGCCCGGGTCAGGCCCGCGCAGTGCGTGAGGCAACCTTTCATCCAGGCCAGGAGACCAGCGGCTTCCCCGCTCAAGGTTTGGCCATGGGAAATCGTGACGGACTGGAGGCCGCGAACAAGGTCGGTCGGGGCGTGCGCCGCGAGATATTGCCCGAGCGCTTGACGCACCGGTAGGCAGCGGGCGACGGAGAGGTCGCGAATGGAAAGGGGGTTCTTGAACGGCAAGGCGAAGAAGGCCTCGCCGACAATCGAACGGTCCGCGACAACGCGGCGACAGCGAGTGGCCCAATCCAACCACGGACGGAATTCCTCAGCGGTTACCCCATGCGCCCAGAGATTAGTCGGGAGGTCGCCTTCCAGCCAGGTGGAGACGAGCGATTCGAGCTCCGCCGTCGGTGCACCATAGGCGAGCATGAGGGCCTCGCAGCAACGCTTACCCCGACGGGAGGGATCAAAAAAGCACAGGACGTTTACCTTGGCCTCGAGTGCAGCCATCGCCTCGGCGGTGGGGCGGGCAGCCAACACGACCAAGCGGCACGGGTAACGCTGGGCGAAGCGGATGGCTTCATCAAAACGTGCAGAAGCGTCCTCGGGCGTGACGTTCGCTCCAAACATCAAAATGACGTTCATCTGCGAAGCGCGCGTGGCGTCCTCGCCTTCCTCCGCCCACGCCTTGTCGAGCGCCGGCAGAGCTGCCGAGATCTTCATCGGAAAGCCCGGGAGCGCGTCAAGGATGGGGTGAGACATGGGGCTTAGCGACCGGCGTTACGCCACGCGTGGCCATGCGCGGCGAGGAGCGCATCGGCGCCCGCGGGACCCCAAGAGCCCGAAGCGTAAGCCTCCATGCCCTCGCGGCCTTGCTGCTGCCAGCTCTTGAGCAAGGGCGTGAAGAGACGCCAGGAGGCTTCGGTTTCGTCGCCGCGGATGAAGAGCGTACGGTCACCGACGATACCATCGAGGATGAGGCGCTCGTAGGCCTCGGGCGTGTTCGAACCGTAGGTCGTGGCGTAACGGAAGCTCAGGCGAACCGGCTGCGTGCGGGGCTCGAGGCCTGGCACCTTCGAATTAAGGACGAGGGTCGTACCTTCGTCGGGCTGAATCTGGATGACGAGGCGGTTGGGCGCGAGGTCGTAGCGGGCATCGCCGGCGAAGAGGCCGGACTCCGGTTGCTTAAACTGGATGGCAATCTCGGAGACGCGGCGGGCGAGGCGCTTACCGGAGCGCATGTAGAATGGGACGCCCGACCAGCGGCTGTTCTCAATCGAGAAACGGAGTGCACAGAAGGTCTCGGTGGCGGACTCCTGCGGGATGTCCTTCTCAGCGCGGTAACTGGGGACTTTTTCGCCACCGGAGAGGCCTTCGGAGTACTGCGCACGGACGGCATCGGCGTTGGCGCCGAGACGGAGGGGCTGGATGGACTCGAGGAGTTTGACCTTCTCATCGCGGATATGCTCGGCGGATAGCGAACGAGGCTGCTCCATCGCCACGAGCGCCAAGAGCTGCATGGTATGGTTCTGCAGCATGTCACGCGTGGCTCCGCTGCTGTCGTAGTAACCCCCGCGCGTACCAACGCCTAGTTCTTCGGCGACGGTGATCTGGACGTGGTCGACGTGACGACGGTTCCAGAGAGGCTCGAAGATCGGGTTGGCGAAACGTAGGACGAGGAGATCCTGAACGGTTTCCTTACCGAGGTAATGGTCGATGCGGAAAATCTGCGACTCGCGGAAGTTGCGGGCGGCGACGGCGTTGAGGTGGACGGCGGAATCGAGGTCCTTGCCGAAGGGCTTCTCGATGATGACCTTGCTTTCGAGGTCAGTACCGAGGCCACGCGCGGCGAGGCCCGACTGGCCGAGGTTCTGGAGGATGGGCTCGAAGACGGACGGAGGCGTCGAGACGTAGAAGACGAGCTGCAGCGGACGGCCGGCACGCTTTTCGGCGACGGCGATCTGGGCCTTCAACGCTTCAAAGGCCGCGGGCTCGTCATATCCACCGGCTTGGTAGGACATGTTGTCTTCGACACGCTTCCAGATGTCGGGGCGGAACTCGCGCCGGGAGAACTTCGTGATGTCGGCGGCCGCCTGAGTCCGGAACTCGGCGTCAGGGATGGGCTTACGGCCAAAGCCAATCAGATGGAAGTCGGCAGGCAGGAGGCTATCGACCGCCAGGTTATAAAGGGCGGGCAGTAGCTTGCGGGCGGCCAAGTCGCCGGAGGCGCCGAAAATGACCACGCAGGTCGGCTGGGCGCCGCGGTGCTTGCTGAGGCCGGAGAGGAAAGGATGACGGTCGGATTCGGACATCGGAGTCAAGGGCGGCGCTTCCCGAAAAGGGTCACGCCCCGGTGCTGAAGGATGCGGACGGTGCCCCTGTGGCAAACCATAACTTCCACGACGTCGAAACGACGGTGCGGGGCCCCACCGATTTGCTTCAGCCAGCCATAGGCGGCCCGCCGAAGGGCCTTTTTCTTTCGATTATCGACGGCATAATACCCTGCCCCGCCCATTTCGGCCGTACGTGTCTTCACCTCCACGAAGACGAGCACCCGCCGCTCTAAGACTATGAGGTCGAGTTCATCCCGACCGTGGCGCCAGTTTTGGGCCAGAATCGTTGCTCCCGCCGCCCGGTAATGCTGGGCCGCCTGTCCCTCGCCCCAACGCCCGAAAGCCTCATCTGACGTGAGTGAACGGCGGGGCGGCCAGCCGAACCAGCGACGTAAAAAGTTCATGCACATGGCTAATTATGAGGAAATTGAGGCTCTTTTCACAACCCAGCGGCGGCAGGTTCTTGACCTACGGAACACCCCTCGTCTTTCTCTGTCATAACCCCTCATCCCCATGCGTCTCCTCACCCTCCTCGCGCTGGCCTTCGTGGCTCAGCTTAACGCCGACCCTCTGCCGGAAGAACTCCGCCAGAATGGCTGGTTCATCGGCTGCCAATCCTACACGTTCAACCGCTTCTCGGCGTTTGAAGCCATCGCTAAGACCAAGGAAGCCGGCGGCAATATGATCGAGTTCTATCCTGGCCAGGTGCTCAAGCCCGGCTCAAAGGACAAGGTGAACCACACGATGTCCCCCGAAGCCATGGCCGAACTCCAGGCCGAGCTGAAGCGCCAAGGCGTCAAGGCCGTTAACTACGGCGTCGTCGGTGCCGGCAACGCTGAGGAAGTGAACAAGATCATGGCCTTCGCCAAGAAGATGGGGCTTTACTCCGTCTGCACCGAAGCCACCGAGCAGATTGCCGCCTGGGAAAAGGCCGCCATCGAAACCGACATCAAGGTCGCCTTCCACGAACACGGCGGCTCGATGAGCAACCCGAAGTATAAGGTCTGGAACCCCCTCTACATCCTCGGCGTCGTCGAAAGCCGCGACAAGCGCGTCGGTGCTTGCGCCGACATCGGCCACTGGGCGACCTCTAACCTCAAGTCCGTCGAGTGCCTCCGCATCCTCAACGGACGCATCATCAGCGTACACTTCAAGGATAAGGAAAAGTTCGGTAACGCTCCGGTCGTGGTCGCGGGCAAGGGCGTGGTTGACGCCGCTGGCTGCCTCGAAGAACTCAAGAAGCAGAAGTTCGATGGCCACATCTCGATTGAGCACGAAGCCGACTGGAACGACAGCGTCCCGCAGGTGAAGGCGAACATCGACTTCATTAAGGCCCACGGCACGAAGTAAGGCGCAGCGCTCAGCGCCCAAGCAAAGCCCCTGAGAAATCAGGGGCTTTTTGTTGGGGGGCGCTAAGCGCTGCGAGGGGACTGGTTGGCTAGAGTATCGTTGGCTAGGGGTTGTGCGGCGGCTACGCCGCTGCCTTTAGGTAGGGACAGCACCGCGTGCTGTCCTAGTTGCATTGGGTAGGGTTGGCACTGCGTGCCAACCTAGCTGCCTCTTAAGGGTGGGGCGCGGCTTCGCCTTGCCCTACCTCCATTCCGGTTCCCGGTCCCCCCTTTCAACAGGCAGCACGCGGTGCTGCCCCTACCCTTCACCCCTCCGGCGTGAAGCCGAGGACGACGTCCCAACGCGCGGCGAGTTCGCCAGCCTTGGAGCCCTTTAACGGATCAAAGCCGAGCGTGACGCTGTCGCGCTGCTTGGTGTCTTTGATGGCCTTGTAGACCATGTCGTTCGCGTTGAGCTCGTGGCCTTGAATATAGCACTGGGTGATGAGCTCCTTCTTGCCCTTGATGCGGACGGCCAAGTGAATGTGCGGGGCACGCGGCTGATAGGCCACCGGGCGGATGGTGCGGAACAGATACTCGCCCGTCGAACCGGTGAGGAAGCGTCCGAAGCCCTGGAAATTACCGTCGCGCTTCGCGGCGTTACCCGACTTCGTGTGGATATACGCGCCGTTGTTGTCAGCCTGCCAAATCTCGACGAGCGCATTGCGCACCGGCTCGCCTTTTTCGTCAAGGATGCGACCACTCAGCCACGTGACGGCGCCGACCGCCGGGGTGATCCCGTTATTCATGATGATGAGGTCGTTGTCGGTATCGAGCGGGAGCTTGTCAGGATAGAACGGACCCTCCGTCTGCTTAGGCGTCCGCGTGAGCGCTTCGGCGAAAGCTCCGGGCATGGCGAACAACGCCGCCCCGAGGGCGACCTTACGCAGGAAATCACGACGGGCTTGGAGCTGGGGAGGCAACGGGGGTAAGGCCATGGGGTGATTATTAGGAGCAAAGGTGCGGAAGTGGAAGACAAGTTTAGGGGACTGGTTGGCTAGAGTATCGCTGGCTAGGGGTTGTGCGGCGGCTGCGCCGCTGTCTTAACTGCATCGGGTAGGGTTGGCACTGCGTGCCAACCTAGCTGCCTCAAAAGGGTGGGGCGTGGCTTCGCCGCCTTGTCACCATGGTCACCTGGTCCCCGCGCGGGCTCAGCTCGCGTAGGTAGGGGCGTGGCTTCGCCGCGCCCTCCTGCAAGCGGAGTGCAAGGCACAGCCTTGCCCCTACCCGAGTTCGCCCGGCGGCGAACTCCTAGGTTGGCACGCAGTGCCAACCCTACCCAAGGCAAGCGGCCGCATCTCAACCCCTTTCCCCTAGTCACCTTACCAGCCTGTCCCCTACTGCATCTACATTTACACCTTTGCACAGGCCGAAGGCCGATTGGCACTTTTGCACCCAGGACAGCACCACGTGCTGTCCCTCCCCCCTTGCTTTCCCCCGCCTCCTTCCCCTACCTTTTAGAGGTTCATGTCGAAGGAAACTGACCTCGAAGAAATCCAGCACCTGCGCCGTCTGATCGCGCGGTACGAGGACCTATATCGTCGTAAAAACGCCCCGGAAATCTCTGACTTCGAATTCGACGAGCTGGTGACTCGCCTCGGTAAACTCGAGGGCAAATACCAGGAGCACGCCGGCCCAGAACTGGGGATTGGCGACGATCGTTCCGAGGGCTTCCAACAACGCGACCACCGCGAGCCGATGCTTTCGTTGGACAATACCTACGACGAAGGCGATTTCCGAGCCTTCGGTGAGCGGCTCCAAAAGGCGCTCGGTACGAACGACGTCGACTTCGTGGTCGAACCGAAGGTCGACGGGGTCGCCCTCTCCATCACTTACGAAAAGGGCCGTTTCGTGCGGGCAGTCACGCGCGGTAACGGTAACCGCGGGGACGACGTCACCCATAATATCGCCCTGATCCAGTCGCTGCCGCGTGAGCTCACCGACGCCCCCGACCTGCTCGAAATCCGCGGCGAGGTCTACATGGAGCTCGCGGAGTTCCAACGGCTGAACGCCGAGCGTGAAGCCGAAGGCGAGGCACTCTACGCCAACCCACGCAATTTAGCCGCCGGCACGGTCAAACTCCTAGACCAAGTCGAGGCACGGAAACGCCGGCTCAGCGTGATCTGCTACGGCCTGGGCGCCTGCGAGCCACAGGCCTTCGCGTCGCTGTCCGACTTCAAGCGTCGTCTCAAGGATTGGGGCTTCCCCACCCGCAACGATATCCCCGTGCAGCGTGGCATCGAAGCCGCCTGGAAAGCGGTGCAGCAATTAGACCTTCTGCGTCGGGACCTCCCCTTCCCCACCGACGGAGCCGTCGTTAAAGTCGACCGCCTAGCCGAGCAACAGAAGGCTGGCCGCACCAGCAAGTTCCCGCATTGGGCCGTGGCCTTCAAGTTCCCGCCCGACCAAGCCGAGACGATCCTACGCGCCATCAGCATGCAGGTCGGACGCACGGGGGCGATCACGCCCGTGGCGGAGCTCGACCCCGTCCTCCTCGCCGGTTCGACCGTCGCCCGCGCGACGCTCCACAATGCCGATGAGATTGCCCGTAAGGACATCCGCGAGGGTGACACCGTCCGCATCCAGAAGGCCGGCGAAATCATCCCGCAGGTCCTCAGCGTAGTCTTGGCGAAGCGCCCAGCCGACTCCCAGCCCTTCAATTTCGAAGCCCGCCTCAAGGAACTCGGTCTGGACGCCGTGCGCGTTGGCGACGAAGCCGCCTACAAGCTCCGCGCCCCGTCGCGTGACATGAAGATCCGGCGGCTGGTCCACTTCGCCTGCAAGCAGTGCCTCGACATCGATGGCCTCGGCGACGCAGTGGCTGAACAGCTGATCGACAGTAAACTCGTCGACGCCCCGGTCGACGCGTTCAAGCTGAACCGTGGCGAATGGATGATGCTCGATGGCTTCAAGGAGAAGTCGGTCGACAACATAATCGCCGGGCTCGAGCAGGCCAAACAGCGCGAGCTCTGGCGGGCCATTCACGCGCTCGGCATCCCCAACGTCGGCATGCAGACCGCCAAGGACCTCGCGCGACACTTCAAAGCGATGGACGCCCTCGAGGCGGCCAAGCCCAGCGACCTCTTGCATACCAAGGTCGGCAAAAAAGGTGGCGTGTCCTATGAGTCTGTCATCTCCGGCGTCGGCGTCGAGGTCTCCGAATCCATCCTCTCCTTCTTCAGCGACCCCAATCACAGAGACTGGGTTCAAGCCATGCGCGCGGCTGGACTCAACCTCGTCGAAGCCGCCAGCACGACGGCCGTCACCGGTATCGCGGACAAGACCTTCGTCCTCACCGGCACCCTACCCTCGCTCGGCCGTGACGAAGCCCGCGACCTCATTGAGAAAGCCGGCGGGAAAGTCTCCGGTAGCGTCAGTAAGAAGACCGACTACGTCGTCGCCGGCGAGGAAGCCGGCTCGAAGCTAACTAAGGCCCAAGAACTCGGCGTTACCATCCTCGACGAAGCCGGCCTGCGCGCCATACTTGGAAACTAATTACCAGCCATGCCCCCCACCACGCTTCCTAATGATCTACCAGGTTTCTGGCAGATACTCGTATTCATGGCGGCGTATGACCTGACGCATTACCTGCTCGTCGCTGGGGTGGCGTGGTTCCTCGGCTACGTGTTGTGCCGCAGCTGGTGGGCAAACCGTAAAATCATCCCAGAGATGCCCACCTGGGCGGATATGCGCCGCGAGGCGATGTGGTCTACGCTGACGGTCGTCATCTACGGGCTGATCGGGGCGGCGACGATAGCGCTCGTTAAGGCCGGCTGGACGCGTGTCTATCTAAACATTGATGATTTTGGGTGGGGCTGGTTCTGGGGCAGCGTCGCGGTGGCGATCTTCATGCACGACACGTATTTCTATTGGACGCATCGGCTCATCCATCACCCCAAGCTCTTCCGCTTCTTCCATAGCGTCCACCACGAGAGCCATAACCCCAGCCCTTGGGCCGCTTATTGCGTCAGCCCGGGCGAGGCCGTCATCCAAGCCGGCATCATCCCGCTCGTGGCACTCACCCTGCCCATTCACCCGCTCGCCTTCGGCCTGTTCTGGTTCTTGCAGGTGACCATCGCCGTCGCCGGCCACACCGGCTACGAGTTCCACGCCAAGTGGCTCATGGATTCCTGGCTCGGCAAATTCTTCAGCACCCCGACGAACCACATCCAGCACCACGATAGCTTTAAAGGAAATTTCGGACTCTACTTCAACCTCTGGGACCGCTGGATGGGGACCAACCACCCCGACTACGAGAAGCGTTACCGGGAAGTGGTGGGGCGATGAGTTCAACCCGAGACATCCTCCCCGAGGCCGCTGCTGAGCTAGCCCGCCAAGGAAAGACCGCGGAGTTGTCAGCGCTACTGAAGCAAGGGCTCGACGTGAACCTGCGCGATGCCAAGGGCAACACGCTCCTGATGCTCGCCAGTTACCATGGCAAGGCCGAGGTCGTACGGTTACTTTTGAAGTCAGGCGCGAGTGTCGATCTCCGCAATGATAAGGGCCAGACGCCGCTAGGCGGCGTCGCCTTCAAGGGCTATGCAGATATCGCCACGCTCCTCCTCGACGCCGGTGCGGACCCGCTCGCCGACCAAGGCGGCTCCACGCCCGTCGATTATGCCACGCTGTTCGGCCGCCAAGAAATCCTCGTCCTCCTCCGCGAACGCCGTGGCGCCGCTGCCCAGCCCACCCGCTGGTTCAGTAAGTTGATCGGGTGGGTGCGGAAGAGTTAGGGACAGCGAGGCGGGCTGTCCTAACGAAAAGGGGAACCGGGGACAGGGGGATAGACAGTGCAAAGGTGCAAATCGGCCGGCGGCCTGTGCAAAGGTGTAAAGGTGAATACAGATTTCAGAGTACGGAGTACAGATTACGGATATGAAAGGCATAAGGTAGGGGCGTGGCTTCGCCGCGCCCTCCTCGTCCGGAGTGCAAGGCAAAGCCTTGCCCCTACCGAGTTCGCCCGACGGCGAACTCCTAGGTTGGCACGCAGTGCCAACCCTACCAGAGGCAAGAAGGACAGCACGTGGTGCTGCCCCCTTCCCCCGAGGCAAGTACGATAGCACTGCGGACTAACCTAGATTTTACCAACGGTGGCGGGTTGTCGGTTTCATCCTTTATAGCGGACCCAGTAATCTGACAAATACATGCCCTAGTTGTTGCTCAGTTTTGACACTTTTATTTAAGCATTTTAATTACAATCTTCCTTGGCCTTGTTCGAGCGAGGCCGTCGGCCACCACCTCTGGACCCATCCAGGCCAACCGACGCTAGCTCCTCAAAGTACCGGGGCAGGCCCCAGTGTCTCGCCTTCTTTCCAAATAAAATTCACTTCCTCCGCCCCGCTTTCGCCATGAACCCAGTGCAGGACGCTGGCGGCTCTAGCTTCAAACGAGAGTGCCACCCCCGCGACGGTAAGCGAACCCTTCGGCGTGTCTAGTTCACCAGCCAAGTTTACAATGGAAAGGTCGCCGGGCACCTTCAGGCGATGGTTCGCACCATAAATCAAACCATGCACCACGTCCTCCAAATTCACGAATAACACGGCGGTCGCCCCGTGACTTAAGCCACGTTGCATTGCGATCGGGAAGTCAGTCAGCTTTTCATACACCTGCTTGTGTATGGATATACCGTAACGCAATCCCGACTTAGGACTAGGCTCAGTGCCCATGTCAGGCAAATCTCCATCCCGACGGTGGAGCCAGAGCACGCGGCGATGCCCCAACGCCACTAAGCGTTCTAAGGCGAAATCGAGACGCGCTTGGAAAGGGATGGCCAGACGTTGCAACCGCGTGGCGTTTAACTTGCCCTGCATGGTCGCAAGCGAGATCGGGTGCCGGGCGAGGCCAGAATAAAGAGCCGGATCAGCTGAAGTCATCAGGCAGTGCGTGGCCTGAAAATCAACCACCGCCGCATACCCGGCCTTCCGCAAAGCTTCCCCCGAGAGATGCCCGAGGTCCACTAAACGGAAACGGTGCCCTTGGGATTGCAAACCAGCCTCCATCTGCCGGAGGGCGAGCATCGTGGAAGTATCCAACAAACTGAGCGCGCACGGCGACACCACCAACACCGCGACGCGACTTGCGGCGACATCTGGCATCCCGTTCGGCAGCACCACCTCTAAGCGACGCTTCGGGCCGCGCTCACGCAGAACCTTACGCAAGACCAGGTGAGCCAAGGCCTCTTGGGCGGTCGGTAAGCTCACGTGATTCATGATGGCGACCTCGCGACTCGAGGGCGCTAAGCCCGACGAAGCCCCACTACGGATGTGGCTTTCGATACTATCTGCAACTTGTTCGGATAAGGTCTTTCGACCAAAATTCGAACTTTGGGGGGCGTACATCACTTCTTTGTATCGTATCACTTACAAGAATGTAACAGTAATAGTGTCTATTTTTGATCATCAGATATGTTAGTTTATATGATTGTCCTGATTATAAAAGACTCTATTAAACAAAAAGGGTTGGTTCCCTATCCAGCCCAAGGCCCTCCCGGGGGAGCCGTAAAACTCCCCAGAAGGGCCCGCAGTGACCTGGCGGCCGCTCTGCCTCGGGTAGGGTTGGCACTGCGTGCCAACCTAGCTGCCTCTCAGGGTGGCGCATAGCTTCGCCGCTCTACTCTCTGCATTGGGTAGGGTTGGCACTGCGTGCCGACCTAGCTGCCTCTCAGGTAGGGGCGTGGCTTCGCCGCGCCCTCCTAGGGTGGAGTGCAAGGCGAAGCCTTGCCCCTACCCGAGTTCGCCCGACGGCGAACTCCTAGGTTGGCACGCAGTGCCAACCCTACCAGAGGCAAGGAGGACAGCACGTGGTGCTGTCCTTACCTCGAGTCAGGTGGCGCAGACGCCGCACAACCTCGAATCCACGCTACTCAATCCAACTCGCCAACGGGCGACCTTAGGCCGCTCGATACGGAGAAGGCCCATCAATCATGAGGCACCCATCTGGCATGTCGGCGAAGATCGAGCCATCCGGGAAAACCGTGTAACGAATCCAGGAGAGGTGCGCGTAAGACTGGAGGCTCAGTGGTAAGCTAGCCGGTGAGTCGATGGAGAGGCGGTAATGGTGGAGCATGACGAAGGGGAAAGGGGGTAGCTGTTGGGGGATGGGGGTTGGGGGTTGGGTAAAGTTGGCGCCATCACCGGGAATTGAACCCGGGTCTTCTCCGTGACAGGGAGGTGTCTTGACCATTGGACCATGACGGTAAAGTTGGCGCCCCTACGGAGGTTTGAACTCCGGTTG
>CAIXHF010000058.1 GCA_903919185.1 uncultured Opitutia bacterium
CGATGCACGCTGGCGCCGGAACCGTGCTATAGTTGTTCTTATGACCCTCACCGACCGCCCCTGGTTAATGGCCCCGAAGTCGGTAGGGCAGAAGTAATTGTCCACTGCCGTCATGATTACGCGCCGTCCGATTCCAGTTACCATTACCTTGTGGTTAGGTTGGGCGTGGATCTTCATTTTTTTCTGCAACCTAGAGACGATGGTTTATCTTGGTGATCTTTGGTTTTGGGGCCTCACCCTCACGGTCACCGCGTTGCTAAGCGTTTTTTTTCGAATGCACTTTGGCCGCTTTTACCTGAGTGCGGTCTTTGTCGTTTGGTTGATTGCTTTGCACTACGCCCCAATAGAAATTTCGTTTTTGCACTTTTTACCCCATAAGAGGTTATATTTTTTTATTCAGTATTGTCTCGTCCCTTTACTTGGGCTCGTGCTGATAAATCTGCCAAACTCTATGGTCTGGTTGCCGACGGTCTGGCTGCAGGTGGCGACAGGATCTACACAGGAAGTCCCGCCGAAGGCTTTAATGACGCCGCTCGACTGGGCCCTAGGTCTCGGCCTGAGTTTTTACATATACACGTCTTTCTACTGGGGTATTGTTGTCCCGAAAGTCATGTATTTACTGTTGATGTCTTCCGGCGAAGGAAGCCAGGGTCGGAATGCGCAGGTGATCGCTGCCATCCCGGTGATATACATCCTCGCCTTTGTGCTCTTACGGTTTCGCTTACTTCGAGCCGGTATCTTTCGAGACAAGGTTTCTCCGGCCATGATTCTGATTCCTCTTTTGCTCGGTGCGCTTGTCGCTTGGTTCCTAATGTTGTCAGATAAGGGGAGTTCTAGGCTTTGGTCGTTCCTTCATTATTGATGTTAGCTCGGAATGGGGGTGAGCCTATTTTTATCTCAGGTCGCCGCATAGACCCCCGCCTATTATTGACACGCTTACTGGGACGAAATTACAAACCTTCCATATGACTTCACCGCTTCTTCCGCAGCAAATCCGCGATGCGTTGGTTGGACTCGACGGGTGGGAGTATGACGGGGTTAAAGTTTCGAAGGTCTTCAAGTTGAAGGATTTTCCAGCCGCCTTGGTGTTCACAAATCGGGTCGGGGCGGTGGCTGAACAACTGAATCATCACCCGGACATCCATCTTTGTTGGAATGTGGTGACCTTGGTCCTCACTACGCACGATGCCGGGGTGAAGGTGACGGCGAAGGATATCGCCCTCGCCCACGCGCTCCAAGCGATTCCGTTATCTGCCTGAGTGGCATCTCCTTTCGTTGGGGCCTCGCCGTTGAGCGATAGGCTTTCTGGCTTAGGTTGGTCGGCATGGCTAAACGAAAGGGTCTCAGGCCTGTCCTTTAAGCCCGCTTGCCGAATTGACGCGGCCCCTTTGGCTTGTATTAGAAAGTTATGCCCCTGACCACCCGCCCCTGGATTGTCGTCGTCCTCCTTGGTTTGCTGGCCCTGTCGCCGGCATCGGGACACGCGGGGATGACTCCCGAAGGTGTGAAGGCCGTTGAGGGCAGCCCGCCGAAGTCGGACCAGGTTGAGAAGCCCGCCCACGCCGCTTATCCCCGGCCGTTTTCTCGGCCTGGTACGATGGGGAAGGATTACGACACCTGGCGTGATGCGACCGGCCCGGATATCGGCGAGACGACCGTGGATATCAGGCGCTTGCCGTCACGCGTCGATAACTCCACCCGCCCGCAGTTCCCACCTATCTACAAACAGAAGGGCGGAGCCTGTGGTCAGTTCACGTCGATTGCCTCGATCTTCACCTACGAGATGAACCTCTTGAATGGCACCGAGGCCAGCACTGAAGCTACGCAATTCCCCGCGGATTTTTCCTGGAATATGTGTAATGCGGCTAATAGTGCCCAAGGCTCGGAAGCGTATCATGGTTGGGAAACGGCCAAACATATCGGCATCCCCACCGTCAAAACCTACGGCCGCGTGGAGGGCGACAAAGACAAGATCGGCTCGTGGGCGAATGGTTACCCCATTTGGCGCGAGGCCATGGAGTATCGCGTCGCCGGCTATCGCTACACCCCGACCGCCACCGTTGCCCAGATCAACGAAGCCCGCGGTTGGCTCTTCGACCGC
>CAIXHF010000059.1 GCA_903919185.1 uncultured Opitutia bacterium
CCGTGGCCGCCCGTGGCGACCTTAAAGAACTGGGTCGGGACCTTGGCGACGATGAGCGCCTCAGAGTAGGCTTTGCTGCCGATGATGTAGCCCTTGTCGTCTTCAGCGTGCGCTATGAAGGTCGGCGCGGTCTGGGCGTCGATGAACTTGGCGACGCCCTTGTCGAGGTAGGCCGGGTAGACGAGGAGGGCGAAGTTGGGTCGCAACGGCTGATCGTCGGCGTCGTCGAGTCGCGGGTAGGTGGCGGGTCCGGTGTGCGTACTGAGGCGGGCGGCGAGGTGACCGCCGGCGGAGAACCCCATCGCGCCGACGCGATCCCGGGCGATATTCCATTCGGTCGAGCGCTGTCGAACAATCCGGATTGTTCGTTGGATATCCTGAAAGGCGCCTTCCTGGTTGTTCGGCACGCGGTATTTGAGGACGATACCGGTGATGCCGAGGGAGTTGAGCCAAGCCGCGACCTCCGTGCCTTCCTTGTCGTAGGCGAGGATACCGTAGCCGCCACCGGGGCAGATGATCACGGCCGGGGTGGGTTTATCGGCCGCGACTTTATAGACCGTGAAGGACGGCTCGGAGATGTCGGTCAGGCGCAGGACATTGTCGCCTCGTGCAGGCATCGCTCGCTCAGGGCCGGCGATGGCCTTCCCCGGCATGACGCCCTTGGGCCAGAGCGTCACGACGACGCCGGGCATCGTCGGACCCGGCTTGGCTTCTTCGGCGTGGCCGTTGCAGGCCGTGACGCAGAGGAGGAGAAGGATGAGGGAGTATCGCATGACTGGATTTAGGTGGCTTGGGTTATTTCTTTACCGCGGCGTAGGCCTTGCCGGTCTCGGAGAGCTGGCCGTCTTTGGTGAACAAGGCCGACGTGCCGACCCCGGAGTGGTGCCAAGCGTAGCGTTGGACCCAAGGTGTCTTTTCCATGAAGGCCGTGGTCTCTTCGATGAAGGCGTTGACCTTAGCTTGCGTGAACTTGGTCGGACTTTCCGCCGAATCCGCCGCCGTCTGCGGGGCGAACTCGGTCACCCAGATCGGCTTTTTGAAGTGGGCGTGAATCTCTTCGAGGTCCTTGATGAATTTGGCCGAGTCAGCGCCCTTATACCAATGCAAGGCGATCGCATCGACCTTGGGGTCGGATTTCAGGAAGGCCGCCAGCCATTCGCTCTTTAGAGGATTTCCAGCGAGGGCGGGCGCCACGAGCATCTGAGACTTGGCGACCAAGGCGGGCCACTTCTCGAGCGCCTCGGCGGGCGTCATGTCGGCCTGCTTAGCGTGGTCGGGCTCATTGAAGCCGAGGAGGACCTTCTCTTTGCTTTTGGGCGGGTCGCGGTGTCCGGAGTAGACCATGGGCACGAACTGGGCGGGCGTCGTTAATTTCGTGCTATCGCCCCAATTATAATACCAGCCGACTTTGAGGAGCTCGAGGTGATGGGCGTCCATCCCTTTGCGCTCCGGTAATCCGAAGCCTTTTTTCGTAATACGCTCGGCCTTGTCGGCGGAGGTGTCGGCGGCTCCGAGCATCGCTGTGAGGCAGCATGTGAGAAGTGTAAATGAGAAGTACTTCGTCATGGGGCAGGGAAAGCCTTAGGGAATCATGCTCGGTGTCAACCGCCTCGCAGTCTGGCTCCGGGGCGGTTACTTGAGGGCTAAGAGGATAGCGCCGGCTGCGATGAGTCCGCCGCCCAACCCAGACTTCCAGGTGGGGGCTTCGCCCAGAAAGAGTGCCGCCAAGATAATCACGAAGACGACGCTGAGTTTATCGACGGGCGCGACCTTCGAGGCTTCCCCTATTTGCAGGGCTTTAAAATAGCAGAGCCAAGAGACGCCCGTGGCGAGTCCAGAGAGCCCGAGGAAGAGCCAGGTCTTCGGCGTAAAGTCGCGCAGGTTACTGGCACTACCAGAGAGCGCAACGAGCACACCCGCAAAGACCAGCACGACGGCTGTGCGTACGAAGGTGGCGAGGTTTGAGTCGACATCGCGAATGCCGACCTTGGCTAAGATGGCGGTGGTCGCGGCGAAGAACGCGGAAAGGAGAGACCAATGGAGCCAGTTCATGGGACCAGAGGATGCTGGGAGCGCACCCAATGGCAACCATCTGGTGCAGTCACAGTGGAAGGGGGTAGTCCCCTGGGGAAGTCCTTGGCCAAGTCTCGGTGAATCATCTGATAGTATTATGGAGTCTCCGAAGTGTATGCTGAAGCGGAATGAATCCCTCGCTTCTAAACACCGCACCCGTAGTTGACAGAATTCTGTACAGAAGTCAGTCTGCTTCCATGAAAACAGTCTCCTACACCGAAGCTCGCAACCAGTTGGCGAGCCTGATTGAGTCAGCCAACGCCGATCGTGACCCCGTGACCATTACCCGCAATGGTGCTGCGGTCGTGGTCTTGGTCGATGCGAGTGAATACGCTGCCATGGCCGAGACAATCCACCTGCTTTCCTCGCCGAAGAACGCTTCGCGTCTGCACAAGGGTTTGGCTGAGTTTAAGGCCGGTAAGTTCAAGCCAGCTCGCCGTGGCTGAAGTGCGCTGGTCGACGGGGGCTTTAGCAGATAAGGCCTATTGGGTGGCGGAGGAACCACGAGTAGCGGAGCGTATCGAGAAACTTCTGGCTAGTGTCGCGTTGACCCCTTTTCAAGGCTTGGGGAAGCCCGAGCCACTCAAGGGAGACCTATCAGGCTGGTGGTCTCGACGCATCACCTTGGAGCACCGGTTAGTCTACCGCGTTAAAGGGCGTGTCACCTACGTCCTGCAGGCTCGTTACCACTATTGAGCCCTAGTTACGGTTGCGTCTCATGCGCTTTGGGGGGCGTAGGAACTTTGTTGGGCTTTGGGGGTTACATAAATTGACTTCCCTTATGCATCTGTTCGCTTTCCTGCTTTTATCGCTCCTGGTTGCCGTGCAGGCGCCCGCGCAAGGAAAGCTCCGCGAGCTGCTCACGGGTCGACCGCCCGAGGGCTTTACGGAGCGCACCTGGACGGTCGATGGCGTCAAGCGCACGGCACTTATCCGCGTCCCCGCCGATCCGAAGGCGCCAGCGCCGGTGGTCTTCTGCTGGCATGGACATGGCGGTAATTCGGCGCAGGCCGTACGCGGTTGGGCTTTCGATAAGGCGGACCCCACTTCGATCCTGATTTACCCGCAGGGCTTGCCGACCGTCAGCCCGCTCGTCGATAAGGAAGGCCGTTATTCGGGCTGGCAGTCGGCGGTCGGAGATGGAGGCGATCGGGATATCAAACTCTTCGATACGATTCTTGCGGACCTCAAGAAGGAGCGCTCGGTTGATGAACGCCGGATCTACTCCATGGGTCATTCTAACGGGGCCGCCTTCAGTTACATCCTTTGGCAGGCTCGACCTGACGTCCTTGCTGCTGTCGGCTCGGTCGCGGGGTCGTTAACTATCAAGGCTCGCGACCTTAAGCCCCTGCCAGTGATTCACGTCGCCGGCGAGAACGACCCCCTCGTTAAATTCGCTTGGCAGCAGGCGACCTTTGCAGCGGTGCGTCGTTTCAATGGATGCACCGACGAAGGTAAGCCCTACGCGAAGGAAGGTGTCCTTGAAGCGACGCTGTTCACCTCGTCCAAAGGCACGCCCCTCGTGACCGCCATCCATCACGGTGGCCACGAATACCCCAAGGGCTCTTCGGAACTGATTGCCCGGTTCTTCAAAGAGAATCCGAGGAAGTAGGAGAGGGAAGAGTCGAGGATTGAGTCGATGACTGAGTCGAGGACTGAGTCGATGACTGAGTCGAGGGCAGGGTCGAGGGTGGAGTCGAGGGTGGAGTCGAGGGCAGAGTCGAGGACAGGATCGATGACAGGGTCGATGACTGAGTCGAGGACAGGGTCGAGGACAGGGTCGAGGGTGGAGTCGAGGGCAGGGTCGATGACAGGGTCGATGGAAGGGGCGACGGGGTGATTTTGGGCTCTAGCGTTGCCTCTGCCTTGATCTGCCTTTGAATACGCAACGATGAGCCTTCCCCGCCTCAAGCGACGTCAGTTCCTGCAGACCTCGACGGCTTTGACGCTGGGGGCTTTGGCGCCTGAGTTGCTCGCCCAGGTCGCTGCGACCGCGGGGTCCGCCGGCCCCTTTCAGTGCATGGGCCTCCGTATTGGTGAGGTCTCCGAGAGCACGGCTTACGTCTGGACGCGGCTGACGGCTGCATCGACCCGCAATGAGCAGGGCACAGTGATTCCCAAGCGCGGCAAAGAAGATAAGAAGCGGGGGAAAGGCGAAGGCAAGGTAACCGAACCAGTGGATGGTCTTTCGGGGGCGTGTCCCGGCGCGGCTGGGCAAGTGCGTTTACGTTATGGCCTGAAGGAGGATCTGAGTGATGCAGTGACCACGCCGGTAATGACCGCGGCGGCGGCTCACGATTATATTTCACTTTTTAAACTCACTGGGCTCCAGCCGGGGGCGACTTATTATTGCATCAGCGAAGTGATGGGTCCGCAGGGTCCTGTCGCCGGAAGCTCGGTTCGCGGACGATTCGAGACCGCACCGTTGCCCGATGCCCCTAGCCGGCTCCGTTTTTGCGTGATGACCTGTCAGGGTTACGCTGATCGTGGTCATCCGGAGGGCCATGATATCTATCCCGCGATGGCCGCCTTCAAACCGCAGTTCACCTGCTTGACCGGTGATCTCGTCTACTACGATAGCGGCGACCCCGATGCCGTTAATGTTCGCCTCGCACGCTACCACTGGGAGCGGATGTTCAGCCTCCCGCGCTTGGTGGCCTTTAATAGCAACCACTCTACCTATTGGCTCAAGGACGACCATGACACCTTGAGCAACGACTCGGGCCCGGGTGCGAGCATGGGCGAACTGACCTTCGCCCAAGGGCAGGAGCTCTTCCGCCAACAAGCCCCGATGGCACCCGATGGACCGAGTTTCCGAACCATCCGCTGGGGCCGTGACCTCCAAGTCTGGTTCACCGACGGTCGGGATTACCGTTCGAAGAATAAACTACAGGATGCGCCTGATAAGAGTATCTGGGGTCCGGAACAAAAAGCCTGGTTTAAACGCACCGTCAAAGAGAGTACCGCCACTTGGAAAGTGTTGGTTTCGCCCACCCCCATGGTTGGCCCCGATCGCCCCAACAAGCGCGACAACCATGCCAACGAAAACTTCGCCCACGAAGGCGACGAGCTTCGCGGCTGGATGCAGGCCAACGTCCCGGACAATTTTTTCGTCGTGTGCGGCGACCGCCATTGGCAGTACCACTCCGTCCACCCCGTCAGCGGCGTGCGCGAATTCAGCGTCGGCCCGGCCAGCGACGCCCATGCCAGCGGTTCGCCGGGCTATAATGCCAAGTACCACAAGTTCCACCGCGTTGAAGGCGGCTTCCTGGCGGTTTCTTTGGAGCGCATCGGAGCCGAGAGCCGCCTTCGTTGCGAACTGCGTAACGTCAAAGGCGAGGTCGTGCACGCCTGGGACGCCAGCCGAAAAGTTTAAGCACGGTCAGACGATCTTGCAGTGAATCCAGATGTCTTCGTGCGTCTGGTAGATTGCACACAGGCGATGGTAACCATCGGCGATGACGACTTTCCCATTGGCTGGGTCGCGCACGAGGAGCAGGGGAGAAAGATGAATGCTCTTACGGATCTTTTTCTGGGTCAGCTTCACATGGGAATTACTTATCCCGAGTAAGGATAACTGGGAGGCGCGGAAGATATCCTTGGCTTTGAACTCCACGAGCTTGGCCTTGCGTAGCCGCGCGACCAAC
>CAIXHF010000060.1 GCA_903919185.1 uncultured Opitutia bacterium
CCAGTCCGTATTCTTGAGGCCCTTCAGCGTGACGCCCGACCAAGGCCCCGCTGGGCCGACGACTGGCGAGCCATCGGCCCGCACGGGGACGATTTCCGGTTTATTGCCGGAATCAGAAAGGGTCCAAAAAAGGCCGGGGTGTATGGTGCTCGCCCAAAGGGCCGAACATTCGGGGACTTGCTTGAGATTCAGTTTGGCCGAGGCCTTCAGCTCGACCGCGGGCATGGCCGGGGGCGTGCGCTGCACGATCTCCAACTCGGCGGCAAAGCCAACCGCCCAAACGGAGAGAAGGATGGCCCAACCTGATCGCATAGGAAAAACCTGACTTGTGGACCGAGCAAAGGCAACCCGCGAGCGGCGAAGTTTGCAGTCGAAGCCCTCGGCGGAAGGTTCTAGATAAATCGCATGGCCCGCTCGGCACGCTCACTCTGGACTGCAAAACTGCTAGGCGGAGCCCTGCCCGCTGCGGGTAAATCCAGCAAGGCAAAGACCCGAGTGGCCAGTGAAGCAGCCCAGCCAGTGACCCGCGGCATCCGCGCGATTATCTTGGGCATCGACCCTTCCCTACGCGGCACTGGCCTGGCGGTCATCGACACCCGTTCCGAGCCCCCGCGACTGCTCGCCAGCCGCACGGTCAAACTTGGCCCTAAGCTTGCTGCCTACGAATGCCTGGGTCGCATTGCCGATGCCGTCGAAGAACTCGCCAAGTCCCATGCAGTCAAAGAGGCCTCCATCGAAGAAACCATCTTCGTACAGAACTTCCGGACTGCCCAAGCCATGGGCGCTTCCCGCGGGGCGGCCTTGAGCGTCCTGGCGCGCTTAGGCGTCCGGGTGTCGGAGTATGCCCCCAAGCGCATCAAAATGGCCGTCACGGGCCACGGAGCCGCCAAGAAGGAGCAAGTCGGGCGTATGATCAAGTCGGTGCTCAGACTTACCGACGAACTGCCACTCGACGAATCCGACGCCGCGGCCGCCGCGCTTTGCCACGCCTACACCGGCAAGGCTTAGGTCGCGTAGATCGACGGGTAAGATTTCAACAACCGCAGTCCAAGGCTCCGGCTGATCAGCTGGATGCTACCGGATGTCCCGTGCCCACGGACATTGAGCAGCAATAAGGACTCTGGCGCGATTACCACTCCTCGGGCATCGAAAAGCTGCGAGCAGTCCAAGGCGAAGAGACTGGCCAAACTAGCCTGCTCCCGATGCCTCAAGGTACCATAACGAATTAGGGTGAACCGATACTCGCCAAAAGGATAATAACCGGCAACGCCCATGACACCCAAGGCTTCAGTAACATGCCCGCTCCGAAGGCAGAGCCGAACCCTCGCAGCCCCTGAAACCGCACTCAAATCCAAACACTGCCGCACCTCGACAACGTCGTAACCCACCCCGGCTTGACCCTCGGCTTCCACTAACTCGAAGTTAAGGGCGGAATCATTGCCCAGCACACAGGCCAAGCAGGACTGATACCTCCGACGCTCCAGCGAAACACTCATAAAAGGAGCGTGCCACTCGGAGGAACTCCGAGCGGCCGCACGCCCGACATAAATGTCGCCAGTAATGATCACGCCTGCGCAGAGGGCTTACGGCGCTGACGACGAATCGCGACGACCGCCAAGGAGAGGAAGCCCAGAGCTAAGCCGTAGGTGGAGGGCTCGGGCACCGCCGAGACATACCGGAGTTCAAGGCTGTTGATGGCAGCATTATTGAAGACGGAGAAGTCAGCTGCATTCAGGGCAACGCCACTTTGATCCACGAAACCATTAAGATCGATGGTGAACAAGTTAGCTACGTTGGAATTCGTACCCAAATTAAGCGTGGCATAATTAATCAGCGTGAAGGATTGCGAAAGCGCCCGGTCAAAAGCCAGGGGTGTTCCCGAGACGCTGTCCGCAGGATTCGCCAAGGTCATCAGATTCAAGGTCACACGGTTCACCGGGTTAAGGCCGGAGAGATCTAAAACCGACGCGACAATCAAGTCATAGCCGACCCCGGCTATCGCACGAGCATCATGCAACTGCCAATCCACGAATGATCCTCCGGCTAAAGTTAAGTTGGCTACGTTCAGCAGGCCGACCGAAGCACCGGCGGCAATCGTGCCGCCAGAGGAGACAGAGGTATTTCCGACATAGCCATTACCACCCAACGTGCCGCCGCTCGCGACGGTCACAGCACCCGTGGTGCCGTGAACTAG
>CAIXHF010000061.1 GCA_903919185.1 uncultured Opitutia bacterium
AGGTCACCGGCCTACTGGAATCGCGCATCGTCTACTCCCTCTTCGAAGGCCTCGTGAACTACGACCCCGTCGACCTCCACCCCATTCCCGGAGTAGCGGAAAGCTGGACGATGGCGCCGGATGGCAAGACTTGGACCTTTAAACTTCGGGCCAACGCCCGCTGGTCCAACGGCGACGCGGTGACGGCGCAGGACTTCATGTTCAGTTTCCAACGGATGCTCTCGCCGAAGTTCGGAGCCGAATACTCGTCGATGCTGCACTGCGTCCGTGGCGCCAAAGATTTTAACGAAGGTAAACTTAAGGACTTCAAGCAGGTCGGGTTCAAGGCCACCGATGCACGCACGCTCGTCATCGAGCTCGATAATGCGGTGCCTTACTTTCTCCAGCTCATCTGCCACCACAGCTGGTTGCCCGTGCACCCGGCAACCATCCTGAAGTTCGGTCATATGGAGGAAATGCATACGCTCTGGACGCGCCCGGGCAACCTCGTCGGCAACGGTGCTTTCACGCTGGAATCTTGGGAAGTCGCCCGCCGCATCATCGTCCGCAAGAACCCTGGCTATTGGGACGCTGCCAACATCGCGCTGAACGGCGTGGAGTTCCGTGCCATCACCGACCTCTTCGCCGAAGAACGCGCCTTCCGCGGCGGCGAACTCCACATCACCGGCACTGTGCCGCCCTACAAGATCGTGCAGCTCCGCGAGCAAAAGGCCCCGTTCCTCCGTCTCGACCCTTACCTCTCCTGCGCCTTCATCCGGATCAATACGGACGTTAAAGACAACGAGCCCGTCCGCAAGGCCTTGGCTGATGTGCGCGTCCGCCGGGCACTGGGCATGTCCATTGACCGCAACCTGATCGCCGAACGCGTCCTGCGGGCGGGCGAAACTCCCGCCCTTAACATGACGCCCCCCGGCACGGGCGGCTTCAAGTCCCGCCCCCAGTGGAGCACCGACCTCAACGAGGCACGGCGCTTGCTCGCCGAGGCGGGCTATCCGCGCGGCAAAGGTTTCCCCAAACTGGAGTACCTACTGAACACTTCCGAAGGCTCCCAGATGGCCGCACAGGCCTACCAGGAAATGTGGCGTAATGAGCTCGGGGTGGAGATCGAACTCCGCAACCTCGACTGGAAGGTCTACCTCAGCGCCCTGCACAAAGGGGAGTACCAGATTGCCCGCTCGGCTTGGAGCGGCGACTACAACGACCCCAATACATTCTTAGAGATGTTCATCACCGGCAACGAACTTAACCAGACCAACTGGAGCGACCCCGAATACGACCGGCTAATCGGCGCCGCCGCCCGTGAAATTGACCAGACCAAACGCTACGAATTCTTCCAGCAGGCCGAACAACGCTTGATCGAAGGTGCCCCCATCATCCCGGTGGTCTTTAACAAGAATAAGTTCCTGATCCGCCCAGAGGTCCACGGCTGGTACCCCACCCTCCTCGACCAGCACCCCCTGAACCGTGTGAAGCTGGTGCCGGCGAAAGGAGATTGAAGCCCGCCCCGGGGCCAGCACACTTGAAGATACCTTAAAATAATATGCGCCTCCCTGCCCTCGTCCTCGCCGCCCTGCTGACCTTCATCACCGGCAGCCTCCAGTCCCAAGGCTTGGACGACCCAGCCAAGGTCCGCTTAGCCGACAACCCCTTCTCCAAACTGCGCGGCATCTCCTACTTCTTCATCGACGTCATCACCGTCGACCCGCGTCCAGAAGATGGCGACCTCCGCCAAGAAATCCGCGATGGCATCGAGCTGGAAATGCGCCGCGCGGGCATTACGCCGAAGGAATACAGCGGCGCGAACCCCGAAGGCTCGACCCCACTCTTAACGATTGAGATCCGTTTCGATCGCGGCCTCGGCCGCTATTCAGCCGACGTGACGCTTTTCATCCGCGACAACGCCACCATCGCCCGGAACCGCGAACCCGTCCTCGCCCAGACCTACGTCCAGACCAAGAAAGCCGTCGGCTCGTCCGATGCCACGCTGACCAAGGAAGTCAAGGGGCGCTCCCGGGAACTCGTCAGCGAGCTCATCGAGGGCATGAAGAAGGTTAAGTGAGCGCCGTTTCGCGTCTCCGCTAACTCTTCGACAAATTCCGCGGAGAGCCACAACCTACGTCGGGCCGCCCGTTGGCCCCAATACTGGTAACCTTTATGTCTCACGAATCCCGCCTCGCCGAACTCGGCATTGTGCTCCCCACGCCGCCCCCCGCCGCGGGTGCTTACGTCCCCGCCGTCCGCACGGGCAACCTGCTCTACCTCGCCGGCACGCTACCCATGAAGGATGGCAAAGTAGCCTCGCTCGGCAAAGTCGGGCGCGAAATCGACCTCGCGCAAGCGGCGGAAGCCGCCCGTCTCTGCACGCTCAATTCCCTCGCCAACGCCAAGGCTGCCTTGGGCTCGCTAGACAGGGTCGTGCGCGTTGTGATGGTCAATGGCTTCGTCAACGGCATCGATGGCTTTAGCGATAGCCCCAAGGTGCTGAACGGCGCTTCGGAGTTTCTCCTGCAAGTCTTCGGCGACGCCGGCAAGCACGCCCGGGCGGCAGTATCAGTCAACGGGCTCCCCCTGGGCGTCTCCGTCGAGGTTCAGATGGTGCTCGAAGTCCGCGACTAAACTCACTCAGCCTTCGGACACCCCGACGTTCGGGAACTCAATCTCAAAAGCCTTGCGGGCCGGCGGCGGACCACAGTTACCGATTTGGGCACAAGCGCGTTTCACCAGTTCGGCGACATGCGCGTCCTTCGGGCGGTTAATCCACGAGGCGAAAGTCACGGTGCCACTGGCATCGACGTTAACGACCACGCCGCAGGAGGCGGCCGAAGCCGCGCCGTCCGCGGCGATAATATCGGCCCAGGCCGACTTGAAGCGCGCCGTCACGGTGCCGGCATAGATTTGCTGTTCGGAAGCGCTCCCACCGTCGCCACCGTTATTACCTTCCCCGTAGTTACGGCCCTTCTTGATACTGACGCTGCCGACGGAACCAACGGAACCAGTGGAACGCCCCGTGCCACCCTTTTGTTTGCTCTGAAAATCACTGAAGGTCGTGCGGCTCGTGGTCGCACCC
Source organism: uncultured Opitutia bacterium (assembly GCA_903919185.1). Classification (GTDB taxonomy): domain Bacteria; phylum Verrucomicrobiota; class Verrucomicrobiia; order Opitutales; family UBA953; genus UBA953. The sequence continues at coordinate 3,068 of CAIXHF010000061.1, forward strand.
GAGGTGGTGGTCTTACTCGTCTTGGCGTTGTCAGCCTTCGCGTTGGTACGCTCCGCATTGGCCTGCGTCTGCGCTTCACGGGCTTCCTCTTTGATCTTCTCCACATCGAGGGTCTTAATCTTAACAATCTTGATACCGCTCTGGGTACCGGATTCATGACCACGGGCGACGCCGGCCTTCTCGCCGAC
>CAIXHF010000062.1 GCA_903919185.1 uncultured Opitutia bacterium
ACATCAAGTCCAGCGCTGATACCAACAATAAGTCTTTCCAAGACGCCATCGCCGCCCTCCAAGCAGCGGTCAAGGCCAAGGCCGCCGCACCCACCACCGGTGGTGCTGGCAGCAAGGCAGTCGTTGCTGGTCCTGGTTCCGTAGCTGTGCAGAAGGGCGACACGCTCTCCGGTATCGCTAAGAAGGCCGGCATCTCGCTGAAGGCACTCCAGGATTTGAATCCCGGCGTTAACTCTAACAAGATGCAGATCGGTCAGGTTCTGAAGACCAAGTAAGCCTCAGCCCATGTCTGCGCCCGCCCGCTGGTCCGTCCAGCACGAAGCGCTGCATGCCGACTGTAAGGTCTTTCGGGTTTACAAGGAACACTCTCATCACCCTCTCGATAAACGAGAGGGTGATTTTTTTGTCATCCACTCCAACGACTGGGTGCTCGCGTTGCCTTTGACCGATGATGGTCGCTTGGTGATGGTGCGCCAATTCCGCTTCGGCTTACAGGATCTCTCGACCGAAACGCCCGGTGGCGTCATCGACGCGGGCGAAGATCCCGTGCTCGCTGCGGTGCGCGAGACCGAAGAAGAAACCGGCTTCGCGGGCGGCCGGGCCACGCTCCTCGGCAGTTGTGCACCCAACCCGGCAATTCAGCGTAATCGCTGCCATTTCGTGCTACTCGAGGGGGTTCGCGCCATCGGCACAAAGGCTCCGGATGAACACGAGGAGCTGCAGGTATTGAGCGTCGCTCCGCGCGTAGCCTTGCAGAACGCCCTCGCCTCGCCGCACACTCACAGCCTCGCCCTGCTCGCACTATTCCGCCTGCGCGAAGCCAAACCCGAACTCTTTACATGACCTCTCCTCGCCGCATCAAAGTCAAAGGCCGCGCCACGCCCGACAACGTTCTCGTCATCGGCTCCGTCGCTTACGATAGCATTATCACTCCGCACGCAACGGGCGAACGCATCCTCGGAGGCAGTGCATCGTACGCGTGTCTCGCGGCCAGCTACTTCGCGCCGCCACACATCGTCGGGGTGGTCGGGCATGATTTCCGCGACCGCGACCGCAAGAAACTCGCCAAGCGTGGCATCGACCTTTCGGGACTACAACTCGACGAGACCGGCCGGACCTTTGCTTGGCGCGGTCGCTACCACGAAAACTATAACCGCCGCGACACCGAGGACCTCCAGCTCAACGTCTTTGAGCGCTTTCAGCCGCGCCTCACGGAACTCCAGCAAGCGATGCCTTATGTCATGCTCGGCAATATCCGCCCCGACCTCCAGTTAGCGGTCCTCAACCAGCTCACCGCCCCCAAGTTCGTCCTCGTCGACACCATTGATATCTGGATTGAGACGCAGCGGGAGAAGCTCGATGAAGTCATGCGTCGCTCCGACTTACTTGTGGTGAACGACTCCGAAGCGGCCAAGCTGACGGGCGAGACCAACGTCATTGTGGCGGGCAAGCACCTCCGGACGCACGGGTGCCGGACGGTCATTATCAAGAAGGGCGAACACGGGGCGGTACTCTTCCATGCGGAAGGCCTCTTCACCCTGCCCGCCTTCCCCGTCACGGAGCTCCGCGACCCCACCGGGGCCGGCGACAGCTTTGCGGGGGCGCTCTTGGGCTACCTGGCGGCGGCCGGGACGACCGACTTTGCCACCCTCCGCCAGGCGATGGTCTACGGCACGGCCGTGGCCTCCTTGACGGTGGAAGCCTTCTCGACGGACCGCCTGGCGAAATCCGGCTGCACCGAGATCAAAAACCGCCGCAAGGAACTGCTAAAGATGACGAAGGCCTAACGCTTCCGTCCGAGCGCGCGCCACAGGGCGACGAGCAGGACCAGCGTGAAGACCACGTCAGCAGCAACCAGGACCCAGGGTCCCTCGCGCTTAGTGGCCAAGGCGAGGGCCACGCCCCCGATGACGACGGCGACCACCGCTCCGCCCAGCCAGGGCACGAGGCGACGGAGCTTGGCATCGGATTCTTCAGGGGTCATGCGCGGGAGCGACGATGGGACTCGGCCAGGCCGAGCAAGGTCAGGTGGGGTTCATGGCGGACGCGGTCGCGCCAGCTGGCGGGGAGATAGACGGCGGCGCCACCGGTGACGATGACGGCGGGAGGTGGCCCGCCCTGCTTAGTCAATTCAGCCGTCACGGTATCGAGCAAGGCGCCAATCATGCCTGCGAACCCAAGGGCACAACCCGAGCGCATGGCGTCGACCGTCGACTTTCCGATGGCGGGGCCACCGAGCAGGTCAGCGGGATCCAAGGCTGGCAGCAAAGCGGTGCGCTCGTGGAGGTAGCGCGTCATCACCCCGAGGCCAGGCGCGATGATGCCACCGGCGTAGCCCTTATCGGTCAAAATATCCACCGTCGTCGCGGTACCCATGCCAACGATGACCGCAGGAGCCCCCACCACGAGTTGAGCTCCCACGCAATCGGCGAGGCGATCTTGGCCGACTTCGGCGGGCCGTGGGTAATCAAAGCCCAACCCGCAAACGGTGTCATGCCGCAGGTGATGGTAAGGTAAGCCGCTCCCGAGCAGGACAGGCTCGATGGTAGCGGTCGCGGTGGGCACCACGCTCGCGAGGGCAAGTCCTGTCGGCGCATGTTCGGTTAAAAGCGCGCGCAACGTATCGGTCGACAAGGCTGCCGTCGCGATCTCGCCATGCGCGCGGACCACACGGCCAGCGACGAGCCCCCAGTGCGCATGGGTGTTACCGACATCGAGACAAAGGATGGCCACGG
>CAIXHF010000063.1 GCA_903919185.1 uncultured Opitutia bacterium
CCGGCCTCGAATTTACCATCCTTGACCTGCAGCTGGAAGACCGGGCGCTTGGTCGGCTGGTCGGTCGTCAGGCCCTCAACCAGCTGAATTTTACCGCCGAGGAAGGCACCCTTGTTCACTAAATCGGGGTCACCCTTTTCGACAACGAAGAAGGCATCGGTCCGGCCAGGGTAAGGGGTAATGGCCACTGGAAGGCTAAAGCTAATTCCAGGGTAGGCCTGCACGACCGAGACCGAGTCATCGGCCTGAACCGGAGCCGTGACGAGGTTGGCCGCCAAAAGAAAAGTGGAGAGGGTCGAAGGCTTCATGGGAGTCGAGGGTGGTGGTCTTATGACAGACACCGTCCCCGAATAAAAGTTTTTTCGAAATACGCGACGGCCTTGGGGGCGGACGGTAACCTTGCAAATACCTTTATTTTTCGCTGGTTTTCACCACGCAGTTCGATACTAAATAGAACCGCATCACTGCACACCAACCCATAAACACCATGTCCAAAGCCCTCACCAAGTCCCAAATCGCCGCTGCTATCGCCGAGAAGGCCGAGCTCACCAAGAAACAGGCTGTCGCGATCCTCGAGATCATTGCTGCCCTCGCCTACAAGAACGCGAAGAACTCCTTCACGCTCCCTGGTCTCGGCAAGCTCGTCCTCGTGCACCGCAAGGCTCGCCAGGGTCGTAACCCTGCCACCGGCGAAGTCATCCAGATCAAGGCTAAGAAGGTCGTGAAGTTCCGCGTGGCTAAGGCCGCGAAGGACGCGATCCTCGGCGCCAAGTAATCTTCGATTACATCTGCCACCAGAGGCGCCTCGTAAGAGGCGCCTCTTTTGTTTGGTGGGGTGCCGAACGAGTGACGGTTTTTCTTGCGAGCGCCCGTACGAGCAGAATGAATGTTGTTACGTAAGTCGCCCGGGTGGCGAAATGGCAGCCGCAGCGGACTCAAAATCCGCCGCCCTCTAAAGGCGTGAAGGTTCGAGTCCTTTCCCGGGCACTTGCGTGAAGGTTTCGTCGCGGCTCACGCCGCGGCGAGCCACCACGCACCCGCACCCGCCAGCAGGCCCAGCCCGCCGACGACGAGTGAGGCACACCCACGATTCGCCAAGCGTTCCCGGTACGAGAGTCCGGTGCCCGGCACGCCCACCGTCCCATCGATGCGATCCTTCCGCACGTTGAGCGTCGCCCCGGGCCGACCGACGGAGGCCGACACGCCCGTCTTGGAAAGGTTCAGTTTAAGAAACCGGCCCAGCGAAACGACCTTACGGAAACGAAAGAAACCCATGCGTTCTTAAGAGAATAGAAGAAGCTGAGGGACCGCGAGCGCTTTCCGCAGGCTCACTGCGGGGTTGCGGCGGCGGAGCGGCGCGCTAGCCTCGGCCCATGCTCCTCGTTTTTGCCGCCCTTAGCTTGGCCGCCGCCACCCCCGATTTACCGCCAGCGCCGCCCCGGGTAACGGTGATGACCATTCCCGGACGCGGCGTCTTCGCGTTAGCCTATGACGTGAAGCGCATCGACCTCCCAACCAGCCAACAGGCGGAAATCGCCGAGGCCCTGCAAAGCGCGCGGCTCGACCAACTATTGGCCGCCCACCTGAAACTCCGGACGGCAACCGAGGTGGCCAAGAAAGCTGGCACCGCCCAAGACGAAGCGGCGAAAGCCGTCGACCGCGAGAAGGACCAAGTCCAGCGGCAGCAAGCCGACGTGGATAAGGCGGAGAAGCAGGTCGCCCTTGCGAAGCAAAACCTGGAGGCCGCGCAACGCCGCCGCGAAGACGCCAAGACTATCGACGGCTATCAGGCAACGCTCACCTCCATGAACAACCGGGTCAGCAATGAACAGAAGCAGGTCAGTCGCGCTAGGGAAATCCTCACCCGGGCCGAAGGCCGCGTCAAAGAGGCCGCGCAAGTGGAAGCCCAGGCCGAGAAAGCCCTGAAGGTCGTGGCAGACGAATACGCCAAAGCCGCCACGACCGCCGAGCCGGGCTTGCGGAAACTGCGCGCCGCGGCGGGGCTACCCGAGCCGAAATAAGGCCCGAAAGTCCTATGACACAGGCCAAGCCGGCCTAGGCTTGCCTTGGGCCCGCCGCCGTCCATGGTAGGTGAAGTTCCTTAACAGACGCATCACGAGCAAAGCAGCCCCCTGCCTTGCACCAACCGAGCCTTTTAGGCCGCGGTGGTTTTCAGGATAACCATCCTGAGATGAGGACCGAAAGGTCACAATTCATCCTCCCCCCGGAGTCGATCGTGCGGCGTGCCGCTTTTATCCACACGCCATGATCAACACCACCGACACCGCTCCCACCGCCCCGCGCCTCTCCATCCGCGTTCAGGGCGAGAACCCGTTGCACCACCTCTGGAACAACAACGGAACGTGGTGGATCCATTACACGATTCACCCCGACGCCTACACGAAGGCCCGCGTCCGCCGTTCGCTACGGACCCACGACCTCACCACGGCCCAGCACCGGCGCGACGAAATCCTCGGCGCCACCGCGGTTCGGGCCGCTTAAGGCCGTGACTACCCGGCGCGGCCCCGTGGCTCAGTAAAACTCGACGATGTATTCGAGCTTCGCACTCCGCCAGCCTTTGACCGGCAAGGAAACCCCGAAGCGGTTACCGCGCTTGGGGGCGACTTCGGGCCGAAAGATTACGCATTGGGCGATACCCATGCCCTCACGACCCACGCACACATCCGTCAACTTGAGTTCCTTCAGCCCCTTGGTGTCTTGCGGAAAACGGTCGGTGCCGCCGAGGAGGTAAACCTTGAGTTCCGGGTTATCCTCCACCCGATAACGACCCGGGTCCAGCGAGATACTCCAAGCGGGCCTATTCGGCCAGTAAGCCAGCGGCCAGAAACCGGCCGCCGGAAAACAGACGATGTGCTCACCCTTACCGGCAGCGTTGCTCGCATCCATGGACCACATCGAGGAATAACCACGGACCTGACCAAACCCAGTGGCACCCATTGGGGGATTAAGGCACCAGCGGCGATGACCGACGCGCGCGATGTTGGAGGCATCGCTGTCGTCCATATAGCCGTTGACGGACCCCGTCAGTCCATCGGGACCCGATGACCAGAAAAGGTTCGAGTGAGAAGTGCCTTCGTAGCCTTTCTTATAAACTAATTCATCCAGGCCCGCCGGTTTCGCCGGGGTGTGCTCGATGCGCCCGATCACGCTACAGAGATAGGCACCGAATTTGCACGTTAGATTGTAATCCTCCTTGAGGACGACATCTGCCTCGAGCCCGCACAGGTAGCGGTAGGCGTTCAGCCGGAGAAGTTCGGCCCGGGCGCGTTTGAGTTCATCGGGCTTAATCACCAGGTCATTCACGAGGGCCTTGGCTCCCTTCCCCTCTTTGAGTTTATCGGCGGCTTCGGGCGCCTTCGGCTCCTCTTTCGCGGTCCGGGCCTTGGTCTCCAAGGCCTTTAAGCCGGCCTCGATCTCTGCACGCGTCCGCTTCGCGGTAGTATCAGGAGAAACCGCCGCACCGAGCGACGCGGCGAGACAACTGAGGGCGAGGGTCCAGCGCATTGAGGACGGACGCGGGCTTAGAAACGGGCCCCGGCGCGAGCGGAGAAGCCCCACGTCGCGGTGGTTTGGAAGACACCTTGGGTCTCGCCCGCGTGCACGAAGGATTGCCGGGAAAACGCCACCCACTCGAAGGAGCCTTGGACAAACCAGGTACCGCTGCGCTCGAGGAATTGGGTGACACCGATACGCAGCGGCACCTCACCGATGGAAACGGCTCGGCTACCATAGGTAGAGCTATCAGCCAGCCGGAAAGTCAGCGTCTCATACATCACGGAGAAATCGACGCGCGTGGCCCGGTCCTCGGTCAGATAACCGCGGATGATGAGCCCGTTCTGGAGGCCCGTGGCGCGCAGTTCGACCTCAGCGGCTTGGCAGGGCCGCCAGACCGCCTTGAGATAGGGTATCGGGAGCACCCCGGCCTCGAAGCGGTCTTGCAGCATCACGCCCAAGGTAATGTCCGTCTCGGCATCCGGCCGCCAACGGGCGGCGCCGCCGAAGCCCCAGCGAAAGCCCTGCGAAAGACTAACCCCTTCTGCATAGGCGGACTCCAAGGCGTAGAGGGTCTGCACGGAATACTTTGCATTCCAATCCCACTGCTTGAAGCCCGTAAGCATCAAATCCGTGGTATTGCCGTAAGACTTATCGGAACCTGCGATGGTCCCGGTGAAGTCGTTCCTATACTTATAATATTCCAGATCTAGCGCCGCGGACGGCGTCGCCGAGATGGCTTCGACGCCAGAACGGGAGCGGCCAAAAGACCCGCTGACTGAGCCCGCGTGGGTGACGCTTTCGGCGCTGCGGGTCTGCCAATCGGCGAGGCACAGCCAAGGCTTGGTGGGGGCTTCTTGGGCCTGCAAAGCCGTAAAAGCGACTGCTGAAAGTAAGGCAGATTGCGTAAGTTTATACATTGGCTGAACAGACTAATAAATTGTGGGCTCAAAACCCCTTAAAGCAAGCGACTTGGAAGTTCTGTATAAAAATTGGCACATATCTTGCTCAATAAAACGCACAATGCTCTTTTCTATCGCTGCCACCACCGTCACTGCGGGCGACAATGCCTGGGTCCTCATCAGCGCCGCCTTGGTTCTGCTGATGTGCATCCCGGGGCTCTTCCTGTTTTACGGCGGGCTCGTCCGCACCAAGAACGTCCTCTCCATCGCCGCCCAGTGTGTGGCCCTCACCGCCATGGGCCTGCTGCTGTGGTGGGCGTTCGGCTACTCCTTAGTTTTCGGCAAGAGCCTCCAAGGCTCCTTCCTCGGCCATGTCTTCGGCGGCACGGAGCACCTCGGCTTCGCGGGCATCGGAGCGGAGGCGAGTTCCTATGAAGGTCGCATCTCTGCGGGTGCCTTCGCACTCTTCCAGGCCATGTTCGCCGCCATCACCCCGGCCTTGATCATCGGTGCCGTCGCCGAACGCATGAAGTTCTCGGCGGTGATGCTCTTCTCCCTACTCTGGACGATCTTCGTCTATTACCCGGTCGCACACGCCATGTGGGGCCAGACGGGAGACTTCGCGGGCTTGGCAAATCCGAACGCCGCCTTCAAGGCCGCCGATTTCGCGGGCGGCATTGTCGTGCACATGACCTCCGGTTGGTCCGCGCTCCTCCTTTGCATCGTAGTCGGTCCCCGGGCGGGCTTCGGTAAGCGCGCGATGACGCCCCACAGCATGGTACTTTGTGTGCTGGGTACGGGCCTGCTATGGGCGGGCTGGTATGGTTTCAACGCAGGCTCCGCCCTCGCCGCCGACGGCGTCGCGGTGCAGGCCTTCCTGACCACCACGCTCGGCGCCGCCGCCGCGACCCTCGTCTGGGCCATCGTCGAAAAACTTCACCGCGGGAAACCTTCCGTGCTCGGGCTTTGCTCGGGCTCCATCGCCGGCCTCGCCACGATCACGAACGCGGCTGGCTTCGTTTCAGGCGGTTCCGCAGTTCTGATTGGGGCGCTGGCCGGTGGCCTCTCCTATTGGGCCTGCTCCGTCTTGAAAGGTAAGCTCGGCTATGATGATGCCCTCGACACCTTTGGTGTCCACGGCATCGGTGGCACCTTAGGCGCGCTGGCCACCGCCCTCTTGATGAGTTCGGCCGCCCATGCGGCGGGCGGGGCGCTCATTCCCCAGGGCCTGCTCCAAGGCCAACTCTTAGCAATGCTCTGCTGTATTCTTCTTTCCTTGGGAGTGACTTGGCTGATCGCGCAATTCGTCGCGAAGACCATCGGCCTGCGTCCCACCGAGGAAGAAGAAGCCCAAGGCTTGGACATCGCGGACCACGGCGAAGAAGGCTATCAGCATAATTAAGGACCGCACCCTATCGGTTGAACGCTTAACCGCCCCCTGATTGCTCGAAAAGAGGCAAGGCTGGGCGACGGGTTAGTTTGATTTTAATCAAAAAATCAGAGGGGGCGTTTCCCTGCACGGTTGGCACGACCGTTGCGATAGGGGGAATGCCATGAACTCCCTGCTTCGCACACTCACCATCCTCGCTCTCGCGGCGGCGCCCTTCTGGGCGACGGCGGCGGACAGCGCTCCCGCCACGGCAGCCGCTCCTGCGGCTGAAGCGGCTAAGACCCCGCCAGCACCGCCAGCCCCCACCCTTGAACAGCGCTTAGCTGGCATTGAGGCCTACCTCGGAAACGGTGACCCCACGGCGGTCCTGAAGGTTGGGCCTAAGGATAAAGACGGGAATGCAACCATCCCAACTGGCCTAACGACTCCGGCCGCTAGCTCCACGGGCCCAGGCCATAACGGCTTCATGATGATCTGCGCCGCCTTGGTGCTCTTCATGACGCTCCCTGGCCTCTTCCTCTTCTACGGCGGCTTAGTCCGCTCGAAGAACGTGCTCTCCGTCGTCGCCCAGTGCTTCGGCTTAGCCGGACTCGTCACCATCCTCTGGTGGGCGGTCGGCTACTCGCTCGTCTTCGGTAAGAGCTTCGACGGCACGCTGCTCGGTCACATCTTCGGTGGCAGTGAGTTCTTCTTCATGAACGGTGTCACCTCGGCGCCCAACACCGACTACGCTTACTGGATCTCCCAGAACGTCTTCTCGATGTACCAGCTCATGTTCGCAATCATCACCCCCGCCTTGATCGTCGGGGCCGTTGCGGAACGCATGAAGTTCTCGGCCTTGATGGCCTTTATGACGGCTTGGATGTTCCTCGTCTACTTCCCGATGGCCCACGCCATCTGGGGCATCACGGGTGACATGAACGGCGTCTGGAACGCTAAGGCCACCATCAAGGCCATCGACTTCGCGGGCGGTACGGTCGTCCACATGACCTCAGGCTGGTCCGCGCTGCTCCTCTGCATCATCCTCGGACCTCGCCTGGGCTTCGGCAAGAAGTCCATGAGCCCGCACAGCATGGTCCTCTGCGCTGTCGGTACGGGTATGCTCTGGGTGGGTTGGTACGGCTTCAACGCCGGCTCGGCCCTCGCCGCTGACGGTGTCGCCGCGCAGGCCTTCACCACGACGACCCTCGCTGCGGCCGTTGCCGCCTTCACTTGGGGCGCCCTCGAATGGATCCTCCGCAAGCACGCCAGCATCTTAGGCCTCTGCTCCGGCGCCGTCGCTGGTCTCGTCGTCATCACCCCGGCCACGGGCTTCGTCTCCAGCACGGGGGCGGTCATCATCGGCGTCCTCGCGGGTGTGGTGCCCTTCTTCGCCGTGGTCTACCTGAAGTCCAAGCTCGGTTACGACGACGCCCTCGATACCTTCGGTGTGCACGCCGTCGGTGGCACCTTGGGCGCCATCATGACCGGTGTCCTCGCCACGGTCGACGCCAACGCCAACTTGGCCACCAACCTCAAGGACATCGTGGGCAAGACGCTCCTCACCGAGCAGTTCAAGGCGATCGTCATCACCTTGGTGCTATCCCTCGTGGCCACGGCCATCATCGCCTACGCGCTTAAGGCAACGATTGGCCTTCGCCCCACCGAAGAAGACGAGTCCCGCGGATTGGACATCTCGGACCACGGCGAAGAGGGCTACAACCACAACTCCTAAGCTCCGCACCAGGGAGTCAGGCCACCAGGCCGCCCAGCAACGGGCGGCCTGTTTTTTGGCCTAGTGGAACAATTGCCCCTGCTGGGTGTTAACAAACCACGATAAAAGATTGCTACGTCCGTCACTGCTGACACCTTGCTGTCTACAAAAGAACTCTATGTTAAAAATCTCAGCCCAAATAGGAGAGGACTTCCTCGGCACCGCCGAAGAGCTGGCCCACCACGTCTCGAAAAAGCTCGAGGACCTTGGTTTCGGCGATCGGCACCATGCCACCGAGCGTCTCGTCCGCTTCTATACCTATGAAAACCTCATCTCCAAGCCCGAGCGGGCCAATGATGACCGGCGCAAAGCCAACTACGGTAGCCTCCAGGTGCGCCAATTGCTTTTGGCTAGGCTCTTGGCCGAACGCGGCTGGGAGCTCGACCGCATCCGCAATCTGCTCAAGGACAACGCCCAAGTCGACAAACTGAATAAGTTGATTGATGAATTAGCCCAGCCCAACGAGGCCGAACGCCTCTTCTTCCGGACGGCCGCGCATCAAGACCCCGAGGGGCATATCCGCTCCGCATCCATGCGGCCTAACCGGCTCTACAGCCTCGCCTCTTTTGACGCTGATTCGGTCAGTGAGCCCGACGCTGGAGCCCCCCCGCCGCGCAAAAGCCGTTTCGCCCATGAGACCTTCCAGCAGCTGCGCGACCTCTCAGAATCCCCGATGCCGGCCCTGCTGTTCCGCAAACTGGTCGTCAAGGAGTCCATGCGCCCCGATCTTGAGCCGGAAGTCCGCGAACTTTATCAGCAATTATTGGCCTTCCATCCGACCTCCCGCGGGGAAGAACCCAAGCGCGAAAGGTGGACCCGTTTACGGCTCTCCCACTGGTGCGAAGCCTCCTTCCATATTGATAACCGCGGTCGGCCTAGCGAAGAAGACCTAGATGAAATCGTTAATAAATTCCGCAAAGCGTTGAAAGATAGTTATTTAAGAGTTTAATCCCTATTTATGACAGTATCTTTTCGGTGTTAATAACAAAAAAGATGCTCTGGTGGTGTTGACAGTTAACGGGTGGCATGCATAGTGGTCTTTCCATGATCGCTCCTATGCACTCCCCCACCATCGAAATCCTGCCCCTGAAAAAGGGCTTCCTCCGTGCCGCCGCCGATGCAACGCACGTCCTTGTCCGTCTCGTCGCTCCGGCCCAGCCCGTCACCGAAAACTCCGAGTCCGCCCAGCGCGCTCCGCTCGACCTCGCCTTGGTCATCGACCGTTCGGGCTCCATGAGTGGCGACCCCCTCAAGGCCGCCCTCGAAAGTTCGGTCCGCATCATCCAGGGCCTTCGCTCGGATGACCGCATCGCCGTCGTCGCCTTCGATGATCATGTCCAAGTCGTCCAACCCTTGGTCGCCATCGGGGACGCCCATGACTTGGTCAACCGCGTCCGCCAAATCGACTCTGGCGGCTCCACTGCCCTCTTCGACGGCTGGCAGGAAGGCGTCAAGCAGCTCGCGCCGTTCGTCAAGAAGGAGCGTATCGCCCGAGTCATCCTCTTGACTGACGGCCAAGCCAACCACGGCCTCGTCGATGAAGCCAAAATCTTCGAACACGTCGCCAAGGCCGCTGGCGCCAGCATCACGACTTCCACGGTCGGCCTCGGCCATGGCTTCAATGAAACGCTCCTCACGGGCATGGCTAAAGCCGGCGAAGGCGCCGCCAACTTCGGTCAGACGGCCGATGACCTGAGCGAAGCCTTCGAAGAGCAGTTTGCCATCCTATCCAATAGCTTCCTCCGCCAGGTGAAGATCACCGTCCAGGGCGGGAGCGATGTTCAGGCCCGCCTGCTGGGTGAATTACTCGAAGACGGCGTGACGCGGACCCGTAAGCTCGGCACGTTACCTTGGAATTCCGCGCTGACGGCGGTGGTCGAACTCAAGATCGGCGCCAACGCCAAGGCCGATTCGTTACTCGCGGTCAACTTCGCAGCCATCACCAAGGACGGCACCCCGGTCGCCTTTGGCCCGCAGATCCTCATCCTCCCAGAAGTCGACCTCGCGACGTTCAGCACCCTGCAGACCGACGTGAATGTGGCCGCCGCGGTGGGCGAAGCCGTCACGGGAGAAAAGCTCGATGTAATCCAAGCCCTCGTGCGCAATGGCCAAGTGGCCGAAGCCAAACAGAAGTTGGCCGAGCTCACGCAGCAGGCCGATCTCTCCGAGTGGGCGCGCGAGAAGGTCATTTACCTGACGCGACTCTTGGAAGAGGACCAGATTATGGCGATGAAGGAGATGCGCTACGCTAGCCGCAACTTCAGCCGCAGCATTAAGGGCAGCAACGTCGCGGAAAACTCCGAGTCTTTTGACGAGAACGTAGAGGAGGCGAAGGCTCTCTTCCTCCGCAAGAAGCGTGCGGCCGGCCGCAGTTCGGCCCCAAAGCCGCCCCAGCAGCCTCCGCAGGCCTAAACCGCCCGCCTCGACCCAGTCGCCAAGCCCGGTGGAAGTAATTCCACCGGGCTTTTTGTTGCCCGATAGCAGAAGCCGCCCAATCTGGAGGCATCGTCCCATGCCCCGTGCCCTTCGTATCAGTCTCTGGACCCTCGGTGCCGTCGTCGTGCTTCTGGGTGGTGCCGTCCTCTGGATTGATTCTGAACTAAAACCCGACCCCCTCGGCCGTCGCGTCGCCGCCGCGTTGGCCGATGCGAAGATCAAAGGGAGCATCGGTAAAGTTTCCGCCGCGCTGGATGGCACGTTTGAAGTCCTGGGCGTGGACTTAATCCTCACCGACGGTACCAAGGTCAAACTCGCGAGCGCCACCGGCAAAGCCGATGTCTGGGCTTCCGCCTTCGGCACCTACACGGTCGAGAAAATTACCATCCGCGGCTTCGACCTCGACCTTTCGACGCACGTGCCCGCCACCGCCGAACCCGCCGGCACCCCGCTAGTACCAGCACCCACCGCTACACCAAAACTTCCGGGCTTCAAAGTCGGGCCGTACTCCGCGAACGGACGGGTGACCTTGGTGGACGGACAAGAGGTCCGCTTTAGCGCCGCAGGTGAAGGCATCGACTCCGCTGGAGCCGTCGCAATCCGGGCCGGCGTGGTGTGGCCAGGTTTCAAGATCGGGACGACCACCACGCGCCCGCGCGCCGAAATCATCTTTAAAGGGCAACTCCAACGTCCGCTAGGTCAGGCTGGTCTCGATATCAAAAGTCTGACCGACGATGTGAAATCGTTTGAGCTCAATGTCATCGCCAAAGATGATAGCCCGCTGGCCGCCGGTGCCATGGGCTTGGAATTGCGGGGTCAACACGAGCCGCAAAAGCCCTTGGCGCTGTCCGGTCAAGTGCTCGATGCCACCCGCCGGCCAGCGCTCAAGTTCACCGGTACCGCCGACCAAGGCACGCTTAGCTTAGAGGCGAACCTCGACCTAGACCCAACGCGCTTCGGTATCCTCAGCTCCAGCCTCCCCGACTGCCAAGTAGCCGGCCTCATCAAAGCACAGACGGCGCCGCTCGCCGGTACCTGGGCCGTCCAAACGGACGTGAAGGCGACTTGGACGAATCTCTCGAAATTCTCCAAAACTATCCCCCGCAACACGACTTCCTCGTGGACGATTAAAGCACAGGCCCGCAATGCGGCCGAAGGCCTCGACGTCGAGCAACTCGATATCTCGGGCAATGGCATCTCCTTAATCCTCACCAAGCCCTTACACCTCGCCAGCGGTAAGCTCCCCGAGGAAGCCGCGCTCACCTTGACGGCCCGCGACGCCAACCTCGTCTCGCTCACGCCGTTCTTGGCGATGGCCGACCTGACCGCCACCACTGGACGCTGGACGGGCGAAGCCGAACTGGCGCTCGTCAAAGGCGAACCGACCATCACGACGATTAAGACGCACGCGTTTGCGGGCCTGACACTCGAGCGCGCTGGCAAGGTCCTCCTGCAGGAGGTGGACGCCCAACTGCCGCTACGCTCCGAAGGCGGCGCCATCTTCATCGCCCCGTTTTCGCTGAGCTCCGCCGCCGGTCAAATCGCCTCGGGGGATGCGGTCGTGCGCCCAGGTAAGGACGGCGCTTGGTCCGTGACGGCGAATGCCCAAGTCGGTATCGCCGAACTCGCCGAGCAACCGGGCTGGGAAGACCTCCCCAAGGATAAGTTGGCGGGTATCCGCGTCTTCGCTAAGACGGCGCTCGGCGCTGAAGCCGGTAAAACCCCGGCCCTGAACTCCCTCGAAGCACGCATCACGCGCGGTGGCGAGAACCTCCTCAGCCTCAAACTGCGGCAACCCTTCCCCTTCTCCGGCGAGAAGCCGGTGGGCGTCCTCGTGGAAGCGAGCGCGGTGAAGCTGCCACTAGAATCGCTCGCGGCCTTGGTCCCTGGCTTGAAACTCTCGGGTAACCTTGACCGCGCGGACCTCGTCGTGGGCTTTAAGTCCGGCGGACTTTTCATCCGCACCGAAGGCGCGCCCGTGGCCTTCGTCGACACGAGCGTGAGCTGGCGCGATAAACTCTGGGTTAGTCACTGCGACCTCACGGCTGGCCTTGACCTCAGCTTCGGCGACAAGGCCAGCGTGTTAGCGTTCACCCAAGCGAAGCTCGCAAACAAAGGCCGTGTCTTAGCGACCGGCGACCTTTCTTGGGGCATGGGGGAGGCCCCCACCACGATGCGCTTGCAGGGGAATTTAGGTGCGATGGCTGAACAACCCTTTGCCGAGGCCCTCAACGTCATCACGACCGGCAGCTACGCGGCGTCGGCGACGATGGCGCCCACCGGCGAAATCAAGGCGACGCTCAATCTCAAGGAACTCGCGTTTAAGGACCGTGAAGGCAAAGTCAAAGCCGCCACGTTGAGCGGGGCCTACACCCCGAACGCCCAAGGGCTCGAAGTTTCCGGCCGCATCCGCATCGAAGGCGACGGCGTCTCCGAAGGCCAGTTGCTCATTAAACAGACCAAGCACGGCGCACGCACCGAGTGGAAAGTCCTGGCGGAATTTCCCAACGTAGCCGGCGACGATCTCCTCGCCGTACTGTCCAAGGCGGAAGCAGAGCCGACCGATAAACCGGTCAAGCCGAACACCACTAAGGATGCTAGCCCGCTGTGGCATAATCAGTTTGGACAAGCCCAAGTGCGCATCGGGAAAGCCTACGCCAAGGGCATCGTCGCGCAGAACGTTTCACTCCAGGTGGACGTCGTCGAGGAACAGGTCACGCTCTCGAAGATTCAAGGCAAGATCGCCGAAGGTACGTTAGGGGGAGGCGGTAAACTCAGCTTCCAAACCACGACCACGGGCGGCCCCTATGCGCTGACCTCCAAGCTCACATTAACCCAGTTTGACTTTGGCTCCGTGGCCGCCGCGTTCCCCTCGTTGCGCGAATTCGTCGACGGCAAGGCCGATGCGTGGGCCTCCGCGGAAGGCGTCTCTGGCAACCTCGACGCCTTGGTGGCGAAGATGAATATGCATGCCGGACTCACCTCGAAGGGCGGGCGAATCCAAGCCTTCGGCGGTAAGGATAGCGCCATGTCCCTCACCGCCGGGAAGGCGGGGGACGCCGCGGAAGTGGTGGGTGGACTCGCCATCCTCGCGGGGGTTCTCACCAAGAACCAGCAGCAAGGCGAAAAGGTTGCCAAGATTGGGGCCGCCATCTCGGCCATGGGGAAATTACAGAAGTCCCTCGCTAACTTCCAATATGATAACGCGGAGTTCCTCGCTCAGCGTATGCCCGACGGTACCATTAAAATCACCAAGGCCCAAGTTTCCAACGCTGACCTAATGCTCAGCGCCCTCGGGGAAATCGGCGCCCGGTCCCAACTGACTTTCTCTGATTGGCCCTTAAGCCTTCAGGCCGATATCCGCGGTAAAGGGGATTACGCCCAGTACTTCGCCCTCCTCGGCTTTGCCGATGGTATCCCTGTGCCAGATGGCTCGACCAAAGGACCCGGCGTGAAATTCAGCGGGTCGTTGAATAACCTTCAGAACGACCTCGTCGAACGACTCCAAGGTGCCGTGAATAATATCCGTTCCGGTGCCAGCTACCGAGACCAGAATACCGTACAGCCCGACCGGACGACGCCGCCGAACAATAACGCGACGCCGAAACCGCGGAACCCGTTCGATTCCTTATTCGGCAAGTGACGATGAAGTGTCACGCCGGCACCCTCGCCCTCGCTGCGTTACTCTTGGCCTTACTGGCCTTGGTGGCGCTGGCCTGCGGCAGCGCTGGCTTCGGCTGGGGCACCAACGGCGAACTGCTCATGCTTCGCCTACCGCGGGTGCTGGCCGCCCTCGCCGCTGGACTAGCACTCGGGCTGGGCGGGGCCAACCAACAGGGCGTCTTCCGCAATCCCTTGGCGGATCCCGGACTGACGGGCGTCTTCGGCGGGGCACTCCTCGGTATCGCGCTCCTCTTAGCGGGAGCCACTGAGTTCACCTGGAATCATCGCTGGGCGCTTCCCACCGCAGCCTTCGCGGGAGCCTTGGCGACCTCCGCTGTTTTAGTCTGGCTCGGCCGCGGTCGGTCAACCTCGAAACTTCTGCTCACGGGACTAGGACTGAACGCCTTTACGGCGGCGGGCACGTTACTGATTGCCGCCCGCTTTCCGGAAGCGCGCGATATCTTGATCAATGGCGCCGCGGGGGATTGGCTCGGCACCGCCACGCTTGAACTAGCCTGGCTACCGATTCTCGGTTGCGTGCTGGCGGCACTCTTATTACTGACCCAAGCGGCGGCATTGGACCGACTCGCCCTGGGCGAAGATATGGCCTTCTGCCTGGGAAGCGACGTAGCGCAGACCCGCCGTCAAGGCGTCCTCCTCACCGCTCTCGCGGCAGCGGCGGCCATTTGCCTCGTCGGACAAGTAGCCTTCATCGGTTTACTCGCCCCGCACCTCGCACGGGCGCTGGTGGGACCACGCCATCGCGCCATGCTCCCGCTCGCCGGTTTACTCGGGGCCGGCCTTCTCCTCTTAGCGGATACCTTAGGCCGTTCGCTGTGGCCACAGACGCCCATCTCCGCCGCGGCGATGACGGCACTCCTCGGGGCTCCGGCGTTTGTCTGGATCGCCTCCCGCCGCCATGAGTGAAGTCCTCCTTGCATCACTCCGACTCTCGGTGGATTTAGCCGGGCGCACCGTGCTCGATGGCGTTGCCCTCACGGTCTCCGCCGGTGAAGTCGTCGCCGTCGTCGGGGCCAATGGGGCCGGCAAGACAACGTTGCTGCGCGCTTGCGCGGGCCTGCTGCCAGAAGCCACGGGGGACCTGACCCTCGGTGGGGTCGACCCTCGGCAGACCGCCCCCGAAAAGCTCGCGCGACTGCGCGCCTACGCCCCACAGCACCCAACGTCGGCCTGGGACTACACCCTCGCAGAGCTCGGCACGCTCGCGGCTTCAGCGGCCGAGTTTCGCCACTGGCAAGAGCGCTTCGGACTGCACGAGTTGACGGCTCGTAAACTTTCGGAACTTTCGGGCGGGGAACGTAAGGTCGCCCACCTGAGCCTAACCTTCAGCGCCCTCGGCGACGCCTATGGTAAAGTCTTGCTCCTCGATGAACCGACGACCGCGTTAGACCTCTGTCGCGCCGAGCTCGTCGCTCGCGCGATTCGTGCCAGCGCTCAGGCAGGCGCAGCGGTGCTCGTCGCCACCCACGACCTCGCTTGGGCCCGGACTTGTGAGCGGGTCCTCGTGCTCAGTGAAGGCCGTCTCGTCTCGGCCGGACCACCCAGCACTGCACTCACCGCCGAGCTCGTCCGCGCGACTTGGGGCGTGGCTTGACCACGTCAGCTGGCAGCGCAAAAGGCTGCAGTAAGCGGCCGGCGCGGGCGGCGGCGAAAAGGTATTGCTGGGCCAGGCCCGCCGCTGGGCCGAAATGCGCGCGCCCAAACTCTTCTAACCGGGCGGGCGCCCAACCATGGAAACCATAAGCCCCGGCCAAGGCCTGCACGACCCAAGTGTCGACCGGGAAACTTTCCAGCCGCCCAAACCCGAAGAGCGCCACGCAGGCGGCGACCTTTGGTCCGACTCCCGGTAAACTTTGGAGCTCGGATAATAAATCCGCTGTCGCTAAAGCCTGGAATTCTTCGGCCCAACGCGGGCGGGACTGCAGGCGCTGGGCTGTGCCACGTAAGAAGGCGGCACGATAACCGAGCGCGCAGGCCTTTAACTGACTGTCTGTCGCAGCGGCCAACTGCGCCCACGTCGGCAAGGCATGAAAGCCGCCGCCCAACGGTTCACCGAGGGTCGTCGCCAAGTGCGCGACCATCTGGCGTATCTGCAGGATGCGTTTATTGGAACTACAGAGAAAGCCGATGAGCGCGTCATGGGGATCTTGGCGCAAGATACGCAACCCGGGATTAGCCGCGATGGCGGCATGCAACACCGCATCGGAGCGCCAAGGTAAAGTCTCCACGAGCCCGGCCTGCCCGCCCGCTTCGTCTAAGTAGGACTGCAAGGCGACCTCCGTGGTCGGCACCCCGACGACCCCGCGCCACTCGAGGCCACTCAAGCCGGGGCGCACTCCGGCGACGGTGCGTCCAAAGACGCCCGTCCACGCTCCGTCTTCAGCGGCATTCCAGCGAAAGGCCTGCCCCCCGTCGAGCTGCTCGCGCAAAGTCTGTACCGGCACTGGGTCCGCGAGCCGCAACGGGCGCCAAGCGGTCCAAGCCACAGCCTTCATAACTTACTTCTGGCCGAGATCCGTGGGCGAACCCCAGAGGAAACTATGCGTCGCGGCCAAGACTTTCCCTTGAACATCGACCACGGAAAGGCGCCAAGCAATCGGCACCCACTTCGCATTACCTGCGTCTTTACCCGTCAGGCCGATGACGTATTCTCCGACCGGAAACTGCGGCCGAACCTTCGTCGAGAAGACATAACGTTCGGGCGCCGTGGCCTCGGTACGGACCACTTCCAAGACGACGCGGGCATCGACGGGCGGCTCGAAAGCGAACTTCGTGTAAAAATAATAGCCGGCGTGCTCGGTTTCAACCGAGCGAAAAACGACGTCCTGCCCATGCGTCTCCTTGGCGTAGAACGCCTCCGAGGCGCGGGCGACGTCGGCTTGCGAGCGTCGCTTCGGGTGGACATAGGCCACGCCCGGCAGATCGACGGCGGAAGGTGGCGGGGTGTCGCAGGCGGTCAGGGCCAGCGCGATCAGCGCGGCCTGCCAACAGGCCATGCCACCGCAACGCTTCACTTCTTCGACTTCTTCTTGCTGGCGGCGGCGCGGGCGACCTTGATTCGCTCCTTCTTGCGCTCGAGGTAAGCACGGAGACGACGACGCTTGATAACTTTGTTGGTTTGCTGGCCCATAGTGACTTGCATCCTCCCGCAACCGCCCCCGTGGTCAAGGAGAAGGTGAAGGTAGCTAACCCGTCCCGGGGAGGGTCGGCTTGCGAAAAAGTCCCTTTCTGGCTGCCTGGGTAGGGATCGAACCTACGACCAAGTGATTAACAGTCACCTGCTCTACCGCTGAGCTACCAGGCAGTGCGAAAGGACCTGAATGAAGGCAATAATCGGGCAAGGGTGTCAAACAAAACCCATCGGGGGATTCGGCGCCCCAATCGAAAGGGTCTGAACGACCAAAAACCCTAGGATTATCTGAGTAAATGATGAGACTCGGTTGGCTAATCTCTGGACAGGGGGCGTGGGGCTGTCTTGCTTATGTTGTGATGTCGATGCGCTGGTCCCGAATTCCTGAATCTCCCAACGCCCCAGGCGTTGGCGGTGCCTTCCTCGGCACGTCGGGCGACCTCCTACTCATGGCTGGAGGCTCCAATTATCCGACCAAGCCGGCATGGGAAGGCGGTGCCAAGGTCTGGCATGATACCGTCTACACGATTGGCCCACGTAACCGTAAGTGGACGGCGGCCGGAAAGTTACCTCGCCCCATCGGCTATGGCGTCGGCATTTCCATTCGCCAGGGCTTGCTGACCATCGGCGGCGCTAACGCTGAACGCCACTATCAAGATTGCTACGTCCTCAGCATCGAAGAGGGCGAACTCAAGGTCCGTCCGTTCCCCTTCCTCCCCCGCCCGCTCGCTTATGCGGCCGGCGCCCTAGTCGGCAGCAAAGTCATCGTCGCCGGCGGGACCGAGCGGCCCGATGCGACCGCGGCTTCTTCGACGGCCTATGCTATCGACCTCGCGAACCTGACCGGTGGCTGGAAAGAGCTCCCACTCTGGGCGGGCTCGGGCCGCATGCTCGCGCAAGCCGCTGGCACCAAGGACACGTTCTTCCTCTTCGGCGGCGTGGCCTTAACCGCTGGAGCGAAAGGCGCCGAGCGCGAGTACTTGTCTGATTGCCACGCTTTTACGCTGGGCAAGGAATGGCGTCGCCTCGCGCCGCTGCCCCGTCCGATCGCCGCGGCCCCATCGCCCTGCCCCTATGTCGGCGAGCAAGCTCTCCTCCTCGGCGGAGACGACGGCACCTTGGCTGGCAAAGTCGAAGGCGCGAAGCACCCGGGCTTCTCGAAGAAGATTCTTTCCTACGATAAGACGCTAGATACCTGGGCCGAGGCTGGCGAAGCCCCCGCGGCCTTACTGACGACAGGCTGCACGAAGTGGAATGGAGGGATTGCCGTCGTAAACGGTGAAATTCGTCCGTGCATGCGTTCCTCTGAAGGCTGGTTGGGTCGCGAAGAATAACGCTTAGGCTGGCAGGCGTCAGTCGAGGTGGTATCAAGAGATACCCCGACATGCCCCTGTCCGCCCTCCGTATCTTTACCCTACTCTGCCTGGCCCTCCGCTTGACGGCGGCCGAGCCCTTACCAGATATTCCCGATCCGCTGGGCCGAGCCGGCATGATGGCCGCGGTGCTAAAAGATGCCGACGGACAAGAGGTTATCCTGGCGGCCGGCGGTAGCAACTTCCCCGGCAAGATGCCCTGGGACGGTGGCACGAAAGTTTTCTACACGGATGTCTTTTTGCTAAAGAAGACTGCTGGCAAGTGGGCATGGCGACTCGTCGGACAGCTCCCGACGCCCACCGCCTACGCGGCGTTCGCCGCAACGCCCACGCACGATGGCCTCGTCATCGCGGGCGGGTGCAACGCCGACGGCCACCTCTCTGCGGTGCTCGTCGTGAAGGCCGACGGTCAATGCACCCCGCTGGCGGCCTCACTCAACGAACCCCGCGCCTACGCCGGCTGCTTCACCATCGGGACGCGCTTGGTCGTAAGCGGGGGGACCTCCCAACCCACCTCGACCGCCGCGCTCGCAACAATGACCGTGCTTGACCTTACCAAACCGACCGACGGCTGGAAGTCGACCGACGACAAGGAAGAGTTTGCTCGTATCCTCCCGCTGGTCGGCGCCGATGAAAATGGCGCTGTGCTCTGGGCGGGTGGCTGCGCTTTGAGCGCTGACCAAGGTAAACCGCTGCGCGACTACCGCGATGCGCTCACCTACAATAAACCGAATGGTCAAGGGACCAAATTTCACGCGCTGCCCTCCCCGCTCGCCGCGAGTGCGGGCCCGGGCGTCGCCGCTGGGCATCACCTCTTCTTCGTCGGCGGCGATGACGGTAAACACTACGGCAAACCGCCCGCCACGCACCCCGGCCAAAGCACGCAGGTGCTGGCCATCGATACAGAAACGCAGGAAGTTCAAGTCGTCGACCAATGGCCCCACCCCGTGGCCACTGCACCGTTGCTACGACTCGGCGATGACCTCGTGACCATCAGTGGCGAAACGCGGCCAGGCGTCCGCACGCCCGCCTGCACGCGCTGGACCATTCCCGCCAAGCTGCGATGAAGAACGAAGCGCCCACCGCCTCTGCCATGCGTACCGCGTGGCTCGTCGTCGCGCTGCTCGTACCAGTCGCGCTGCTCAACTACCTGGATCGCCAGATGCTGGCGGCGATGAAGGGATCGATGATGAGCGATATCCCGGACATCGGGACCGCGGCCAACTGGGGCCTCGTGCTCGGTTCATTCAAATGGGTCTACGCCATCCTCAGCCCACTCGGCGGATACCTGTCCGACCGCCTCAACCGGCGTAACGTCATCTGCGCTAGCCTCCTCGTCTGGTCAGCGGTGACTTGGTACATGGGGCACGTACAAAACTTCCCTGAGTTACTCGCCACGCGCGCCCTCATGGGCATCAGCGAGGCCTTCTACATCCCGGCGGCCCTTGCGCTTATCACCGACTTCCACTTGGGAGAGACCCGTTCACGCGCCGTCGGGTTTCACCAAATGGGCATCTACATCGGCATCATCCTCGGTGGCTTCGCTGGCTACGCGGCGGACAGTCCGGATATCGGCTGGCGCTCGGCCTTCGCTTGGTGCGGGGCGGTCGGCATTTTCTACGCGGTGCCGCTGTTCTTCCTCCTGCGTAATCCCCCCGCCCGCGCAGAGACCCCAGAGCCTACCCCGAGCTTCTTCAGTGCATTCCAAGAACTCCTCACCAACCGCAACTTCCTGCTACTCGTGCTCTACTTCACCTTACCAGCCCTCGCCGGCTGGGTTGTGAAAGACTGGATGCCTGACATCCTCCGCGAACAGTTCGGACTTGGCCAAGGCAAGGCGGGCGCGTCCGC
>CAIXHF010000064.1 GCA_903919185.1 uncultured Opitutia bacterium
GAAGGCATGGCGGCCGCCGCGGTCTTCACTTACCTGAATCAAGCTCCCGTTCAGCCGTGGATGCGTCTCTTGGCACCGGTGTTGGTCGCGGCCTTAGCGGCGTGGCGTTTCAGCTGGGGGCAGGAAAATTTCGTGGTTTCAACGTTACGTCGGACGGTGAGTCTCTTGGCCTTGGGCTTGTTGGTCTGCTATGTGCAAAGCCAATTCCCCGTGATTGATCAGCCGTGGGCATGGTTGGTCGTCCTGCCCATCGCGGCCCTTTTCCGTGAGCCCAAACTCCTGTGGGCGATTCTACCGGCCTTCGTGTGGACGCATCTCGTCGTACTTACGTCGAATTTAGGTAGCAATTCAGGGGGTGCCGCTTGGCCGTTGTGGTGGGCTTTGGCCTTGATGGTCCTCGATGCGACCGCGGTCTGGTTCATTAATATTCTGGAGCACGGGTTCGCTCGGTTTGTACAAGGGGCTTTGGCTTTCGTTAGTGCGGTCTTACTGCTCAAGGCCTTGGCCGCAGGGCTGAATCTCCCGAGTCCACCGGTGCCTGACGCTGGCAGGGCGGTGGCCCTCTGGTTGGGTGGCATTGCCTTGGTGGCGGCCTTGGCCGAAGGCTATCATCTCCTCACGAACCGTCCGACGGTCGCGCTGGTCGCACAAGTGGCCTTCCTGCCGGCCTTCGTAGTCTTGGCCACCGCTTGGGCTTGGAATGAAAAGTCCCTCGCCCTGACGCCCCTTTGGTTGGCTGGCTTGGCTTTGGCGCTCTACGGTTTGGTCCGGTCGAGTGTTGGCCTCGAGCAGATGGGCTCTGCTTGCCGCGCCCTCGTGAGTGCCGGACTGGGCTTGCTCGTCTTCATTTACTTTGACGCGTTGCCTGGCGCCGGGGTCTCGCTCCTTTGGGCGCTCGCCGCCGCCCTCGTTTTCATCTTGGGTTTCGTGTTGAAGACCCGCTCCTACCGCATGCTGGGTATCGTCGGCCTCGTCATCGCCACTGGGCACGTCATCCTGTTTGATGTCCATGATATTTTGGGTCGCATCGTCGCCTGTGCCGCCGTGGCTGTGGCCTTCTTCGGGGTCGCTTGGCTGTATGGTAAGGTTGTTAAGAGTAATCCAGTTGAGGGCGGCTGAAGCTTCTCGGCCCGATAGAGTAAACCAAGGTTTACCACCCCCTGCGATTTATCATCGCAAGGGGCTAGTGCCGGATTCAAGGTATCGTTGTGAGTACCCCTATTCGTTACGATTGCCACGTCCACCTCGTCGGGAATGGTCAAGACGGCAGTGGCTGCTGGTTGCGCATCGAAGGCCTCTGGCTGAAGGTGCTGAGTGAGGTCATGCGCAAGGCCGTCGGGATGCCGCTACCGCTCATGCACAAGGACTTTGACGTAAAATACGTCGAGGCCTTGCGTGAACTGGTGCGTGGCTCCTACGTAGATAAGGCCTTGCTGCTGGCACAGGACGAAGTGTACGACGAAGAAGGCAAGAAGTTGAATTTCGGGTCGTTCCATGTACCGAACGACTATTTGTTTAAGGTCTGCCGTGAGAACCCTGAATTCGTACCGGCGGTCTCGATTCATCCTGGCCGCAAGGATGCGCTCGCGGAGTTAGACCGTTGTTTGGCGTCGGGCGCTCGGGCGCTCAAGCTTCTACCCAACTGTCAGAACGTAAATTGCGCCTTGCCACAGTACGATGAGTTCTGGCGCCGGATGGCCGCCGCTGGGCTCCCGTTTCTTTGTCATACCGGGGGTGAGATGACCGTACCGGTATTACACCGTTCTTACCAAGACCCCCGCATCCTGCGTCGTCCCTTGGAGCTGGGCGTTAAGGTCATCGCCGCGCACTCCTCAGGCAATAGCCACTTCTTCGACCAGAATTACTTTGGTGAACTCATCAAACTGATGGATGAGTTTCCCGGCCTTTACGCGGATACCAGTGCACTGAATAGTCCGATACGCAGTGGGGTTTTAAAACAGGTCAAGCAGTCGGGCCGCTTGGGTCGGTTCCTGCATGGCAGTGATTATCCCGTGCCCGTGGGGGCTAATTGGGTGTGGCTTCGCGGCTTGATTACGCGCGCCCAGGCTTCGGAGGCAGGCAAGATACCTAACCTCATCGAGCGGGACGCGTTCCTCAAGCGCGCCATGGGTTTCGATGACGGTCACTTTACCCGCTTGGGTGAGATTCTCCGGACGGTCTGAGGCCCTTAGAGCGCCTTCAGTAGGCCGGCGATATCGACCGACTCTCGAATCATCTTTTCGATGATGGGGATCTTATCGGCGTCCTGCCGCATCGTCTTCACCGACATATTATTAATACGGGCAGTGACCGCAAAGGACTCCGCCTCGACCGCGGCGATAGGAATACCGGACTCGGTCAGGCGTTTGATGATGCCCTCGTTGGGTAGAAGCCCATTAGAGAGGAGGACGCCGGCTAGCGATTTGGCGCCATCGTTATCGATAAAAGCCTCGAGGAGGTCTTCGCGGTCTCCAGGGACGATCACGAGCGTTCCGTTGACCTTAAGGTATTCCAGGGCCCGCCGGGCAGACATGGCGCCGATGACGACGCGACGGACGCGGCGGAGACCGGTTGGCTGGTGAATCCAGCGGGCACGGGTCTCGTCCGCCACCTGATCAAGATTAGGGTAGACGAGCGTTTCCTGGAGTGGCACCACGCCCAGTAACGGGACGCCGAGCTTACGAAGGCCTCGCCCAGCGAAATCGCGGATAAACTCGACCTTGTCGGGCAAGACTTTGTTGAGAATGACCCCGACGACTTCGACACCGGCCTTATCAAAGAGTGCTTTGTTGAGGGCGACTTCATCGATGGGCTTGCCGATGCCGCCGGCCGCGACGATGAGGGCTTTGGAGCGTAGCACGCGGGCGTTATCAGCATTGGAAGAACCAAACACTGAGCCAACGCCCGCATGGCCAGAACCCTCGACGACCACGATATCTTTACCGTAGGCCGCACGGTCGAAGGCCCGGCAGATGCGGTCCTTGAGTTGGGGGCCGATGACCTCGGGGTTCTCGAGGTAGTTCTTAGTGAACTCGGGGCCGATGGCCACGGGCGACATGGCGGAGATTGGGATATCGAGGTTGAAAAGTCCCTCGATGAGCAAGGTGTCCTCGTCGACTTGGTCATCGCCCGACTGGACGATGCGCTGGGCGATGGGTTTGATGTAGCCCACGTGCAGTCCCATCGTCTGCAGCGCCGCCGTTAGGCCGAGACACGTCGTCGTCTTCCCGTCGTTCATGCGCGTTGCCGCGATGAAGATCCGACGCGTGTCGAGGTTCATCGGGCTCATCAGCAAGCCCGGGATGTTGTCGGCGAAGCGCTTCCGGATGGCCATGGTCAGGCAGCCGGTCCGTCCTTGAGGGTCGGGTAGAGGTAGGACTTATCGACGGCTTGGGCGGCGACGATGACGGCGGTGCCGAAGATGTCGTGTGCGCTGGCGCCGCGGGAGATTTCCGCCGCGGGACGTTCGAGCCCCGTGAGAATCTGGCCGTAAGCGGGGATGTCCGCGATATGCTGCGCCATCTTCGAAGCGATGTTGCCGGAGTTCAGGTCGGGGAAAATCAGCACGCTGGCTTTCCCGGCGACGCTCCCCGTGACTTCCTTGGACTCGGCGGCGAAAGGGTTCAAGGCAGCGTCGGCTTGCATTTCGCCATCGATGTCGGCGATGATACCGAGTTCGCGGGCCTTGCGCTTGGCCATCTCGGTAGCCGCTTGGACTTTCTTGATCGAGGCGAGGCGGGCGTTGGCCGAGTGCGTTGAGTAGGCGAGCAGGGCAACCTTCGGCGTCGTATTGGTGAGGTGGCCAGCGAGGCCAGCGGTGGTTACGGCGATATCTGCTAGCTGTTCGGCGGTCGGCTCGGGGATGACGCCACAATCGGCGAGGAAGAGGACCCCCTCGCAGCCGAAGCGGGCTTCTTCGGACTCGAGAATGAGCATGGACGATACCGTTTCCACGCCGGCTTGCCGTGGCATCGTCTGGAGGATGGCACGAAGGCCAGAGGCTGCGTGGGTGGTGGCGCCAGAAATGAGGGCGTCGGCGCCAGCCGTGGCCACCATGATGCACGCGAAGTAACTGGGGTTCTTGACTAACTCGCGCGGGTCACCTTGCAGGTTGGTGTTCCCGTAGCGTTGGATGGACGCAAGCTTTTCAGTGTAGTTGGCGAGTTCGTCGCTACGTTCGGGCTCGATGACCCGGATGCCTTCCAGGCTGATATTAAGGCGAGCAGCCGTGATCTTAATGCGCTGGCGGTCGCCGATGAGGATCGGAACCCCTAACTTCTTGGTGACGAACTGGCGGGCGGCCTGGATGATGCGAGGGTCGGCGCCTTCAGGGAAGACGACGCGCTTCGGGTGGTTCTGGAGGCGGGCGGAAAGGCGGGAAATCAGGGACATGGAAGGAGAGGCGGCACGGGGCCGTCTATGGCGTCTATTAGAGGCAAAAGCCGTGGCAGGGCGAGGCAGAAGGCGCTCACCCTGCGACCCGTTGTCCGAGAGTCACTTACCCGCTGGAGCGGGTGGCGTATAGGTGAAGACCGGGAAGCCCTTGAGGGCCTGCTTAGTCTCAGTGGTCACGGGGTAGCCCAGTTTCGTAAAGAAGTCGGAGACGTCGACCTTGGCGGCTTGGCTGTAGCGGATGACGAAGCTGTTCTGCTTGAAGGGGACATCGCCGGTCGCCGGGTTCTGGGCGTGAGAGCGCAGCGTGGCGCGGAGCGGTTCCCAGCCGTGGGCTTCGATGAGCACCATGAAGGGGGCTAGCTGCTCGAACGCCCCCAAGTTGGGAGGGTTAGCAAGGCGCTTGGCCATGTTCCCGTGGAGGTCCTTGATTGATCCATGGCCGGTGCCGCGTGGCAGGCCCACGAGTTTCTCCATGCAATACAGGGAGAATAAATTACAGGTGACTTCGGTCTGGCCAGGGAAAGTCCAATCCGTGCGCTGGTGGTTGTGGCCGAGTTCATGGAAGAAGCCCCAATTGCCTTTGGTCGATAACTTCTGTAAATCGACGATGTCGGCTTCACTAGGGTTGATGAAGCACATGAACGGGTAGCCCGAGTGCATGAAGCCGGCGGAGATTTGGATGTCGGGCACGACGCGTTCCGGCGCGAGGCGGTCGAGTGCGATAAGGTCGTCTTCGAGTTCCATAGCCTTATCCCACCACTCGGTGATCGGCTTGGGGTCGGCAATCTGGGCGACGGTGCTGCGGCGCACGTGTAGGATGGCGTGCTTAGCGACAAACGTCACCCACGGGGCAGGCGAAGCGGCCAGGGACTGCTTCCAGGTTTCAGCCGTGTCCTTGCCGAGCACATACGTCGGCATGGCAACGGCATTAGCGAAGGCCAGTGCGGGAGCGGCTTTGACAGGCTGGGCGGGGGCTTGGGCGGCTTTGCGTCCGGGGCCGGCTCCTTGGTTGCGAACTTGGATGAAGAGCTGGCCGCCGAAGGCGTTGGCGATCTTGTTCTCGCCTGGTTTTAGTTCGAAGGTCCGCGTGATGACGGGGAAACGATTCCACTTCTCGAGTTTTAGTAGGCTATCGCGGTGGCAGCCGATGACGATGCGGACCGTGCGGCCTTCAGGGAGGGACGGGGCGGTTACGGTGATGATTTCGCCGGGCGCAGCGTAGAGTCCAGTTTCCTGCCAGGTTTCCGGACCAGTCGCTAAGTTGGGGGCGTTACCTGCGGCAGTATTCCAGCGGGTGATGAGGTTCGCGTCGTAAGCCACGGTGCGCGTGACGCGTTCCTTAGACTCGACGCTGCCCGGGAAATCTTTGGCCGCGGGGTGGGCGGTGACTTGCTCGGCCGGCAACGACATGTAGGCCTGAATGGCTTTATGTAGTTCGCTGCGGTCAGCCTCGACTGGCTGGACGAAGGCGGCCTTGGGCTTGGGCGTGATCTCTTCAGGCTTGGTCGCCGCGAAGGCCGCGGAGGCGAGAAGGAGGAGGGTGCAGGAGCGGAGCATGGGGATAAGCCGATGACACCCGCAAACGCCGCCGTTTCCAGCGAAAACCGCTATATGACCGAGACGGGTCTTAACGGAAGACCACCGTCTTGTGGCCGGCCAGGAGGACGCGGTCTTCGACGACGGCACGGAGGCCGCGGGCGAGGACGACTTTCTCGATGTCCTTGCCGAGCTGCACCATGTCTTCCGGGGTATCCGAATGGTCGACGCGAATCACGTCTTGTTCAACGATGGGACCTTCATCGAGCTCGGGGGTCACGAAGTGACAGGTCGCACCGATGAGCTTAACACCGCGGCGGTGCGCTTGATGGTAAGGCTTGGCACCAGCGAACGACGGCAAGAAAGAGTGGTGAATATTGAGAATCTTCCCGGCGAAGTTGCGACAGAGTTCTTCGTCCAACACCTGCATGTAGCGTGCCAGTACGATGAGGTCGGCCTGCTCGTCGCGGAAGATCTGTTCCATGCGGCGATAGGCGGCGTGCTTATTCTCCGGCGTCACGGGGACGAAATGGAAGGGGATGCCGTGGGCTTCCACGACCTTGCGGTGGGCTTCGTGGTTCGAGATGACGCAAGGCACGATGAAGCGGAAATCCTGGGAGACCTGGCGCGCAAGTAGGTCGTAGAGGCAGTGCTCCTGCTTGGAGCAGAGGAGGACAACGCGGCGTGGTTTGTCGGAGTCCGACAGCGTCCACTCCAGGCCAAACTGCTGAGCTAAGGGGCTGAAGTGCTGGCTGAAGGCTTCGGGCGGGAAATCCAGGGACGAGGCCTTGATTTCCATGCGCATAAAGAAGCGCGCCAGTTCGGGTTCCGTGTGCTGGCTGGCTTCGGTGATCCAGCCCTTGTGTTGGGCCACGAACGACGAGACCGCTGCCACGATGCCAGAGGCGTCGGGGCAGGAGAAACTCAGGGTCAGCGTGCGGTCCATGCCGGAGGATGGCCACGGGGGCGGCCCCGCGTCAAGACCGCGTCCTTATTGGGCGTTCGTGGTCTGATTATCGCCTTGGGCCTCTTCCTTGCCGGCCATGGCCTCGTTCTTGGAGCCGAAGAGGGTGGACTTAGCAGGCTTAGCCCCAGGCTTGGTCGGCGGGAAATTGACGGGCAGCCACGGTTTGAGAGGCGTGAGCATCGTCTTCATCGAGTCAGTGTATGGCCAGCCGAAGTTCGAAAAGTAGGGGCCGAGGTTGGCGCCCGCTTCCTTGGACCACGTCCGTACGAAGATGTCCTTCTTACGTTCGTCGGAGTCATGTTTCGAGAGTGCCCCCAGGGCTTCTTTGATTTTCTTTTCTTCCTTAAAGATTTCAGCGAGGCGAGTTTCGGCCGCGGCTTTATCGTCTTCCTTCTTTTCGCGGACGGCCGCTTTGATTTTCAGTTCAAGCTGATGTTTCTCCTTGTCGATGGCTTCCTGCTGCTTCTCGACTTCACGCCCGGCGATACCGAGGTTCTTCTTTACCAGCCCATCGGCCTTCTTGATGTCTTTACGGCCACTGAGTTCAGCAAAAGTCTGCTGCAGGCTGATCCAGCCGAACTGCTTCACGGGGTGGTAGTATTGGGAAAGTAGGTGGAAGGCCGAGTCGGCATGGGCCTTCGGGTCGAGGGCCATTTCGGCGGCCATCGCGGCCATGTCTTCGCCGTGGCCATCGCCCAGTTTCTTCCCTGCGATCTTCTCCATGCAGTAAAGGGAGAAGAGGTTGTTGGTGACCTCGGTGTAGCCAGCGTAGGTCCAGAGGCTGGATTGGTGGTTGTGGCCAAGTTCGTGGAAGAAGCCCCAGTTGCCTTCCTTGCGCAGCTTCTGGACGTCGACCGAGTCCTTGGCGCTATCGAGGTAGCACTTGATCGGGTAGCCCGAATGCATCCAGCCGATGGAGATCTCGGCGTCGGAGACGATACGCTCGGCCGAGCGCCGGTCCTTCCAAGCTGCGAGCCAGTCACAGGCCTCGACGGTCTCCGTCCAGGCCTTCATCAGTTCAGTGGCGTCGGCGTAGGAAAGCTCGCGGATATGCTTCGAAGGCACGGAGACGACCATCTTGTCGCAAATCATTTCCGCCCAGGGGGCCGGGGCGAGGCGGCTGTTTTCCCATTCGGCCCGGGTCGTCTTACCGAGGGTGAAGTTCGGGGCTTCGACCGCCCCCACGATTTCGATGCGGACTTGGTCGCGCGATTTACCGTTCTTATCGTTACCCGGCATCTCGATGTAAATCGGGCCGCCGAACGGGTTGGCCAGTTCGATGACGCGCTTGTTTAAGGCGACCGTGTTGGTGATGACGGGGAAGCGGTGCCAGTCCTCACGCTTGATGGCGAAGTCACTCGTGATATCGTCATTGTGACACCCGATACGGGCGACGAGGCCCATGTCGATATCGCCTGCGGGGATACGGAAGGTGATGCGTTCGCCGGGGGCCGCATAGGTGCCGGTGGAATGCCAGCGGGAGCGGTTAACCGGGATGCTGACCGCAGTGATGACGCGGTCGGCGGGTTCGAGGACCTTGCCGGGGAAGGCCTCGGCGTCCGGGTGGGGGAGGCAGCGGTCGGGGTCGATCTTGGCCCAATATTCTTCGACCGTTTTGCGGAGTAGGGCGCGCTTAGCGCCATCGCCTGAGGCGACGTGGAAGGGTGCCGTTGGTGAGGCCCGGAGTTCCTGGCCGGCTTTGATTTCTTTCTTCAACGTCGTCTTGGGGTCGCCGAGATGCGCTGGCACGAGGCGAGTGGAGACGGTCTTGTAGAAGCGGTTAAATTTCGGCAGTTCTTCTTCGACGATGACCGGCGGCTTGATCGGTGCGGGCTTGGGCGGCTGCACGACGGGCGGAGGCGTTACGACAACGACGGGTGGCGGTTCGACTTTAGGCGTCTCGATGACAACCGGGGGCTTTTCGACAACGGGAGTTTTTTCGGCGACGGGGGCGGGGCGCTGGTTCATTTCCGCCAAGCGCTGTTGGAGGAGATAGGCCGCAATCAGTCCGAGGAAGGCGAAGAAGACCCAGAAAAGTGGATTAGACAGGAAGCTACTTTTCTCGGGTTGCTCGGAGGCAGGTCGACGTGCGCCTGGGCGAGGGGGTTGGCGTTTGGGGGGCGGAATTGCCATGCGTAGCTTACTTTTTCGGCTTTCCGAGTCGGGTCAACCCATGGGTTAAGCCTTGGGGGGTCTTCCTGCGGGATTGACCAAGGGGGCTGGGCTCCTACTTTGACCCCTTCTCCTCTCTACAGATGGCTAAGACCTTGTTCCAAAAAGTCTGGGAAGCGCACACGGTGCGTCAGCTGCCTAACGGGCAGACCCAACTCTTCATCGGTACCCACCTCATCCATGAGGTGACCAGCCCGCAGGCTTTCGGCATGCTCCGGGACCTCGGCCTGAAGGTGAAGTACCCTCAGCGCACGTTTGCGACGGTCGACCACATTGTCCCGACTAACGAGCTGAAAGAGCCTTATTCGGACCCAATCGCTCAGGAAATGATCGAGGCCCTCCGTAAGAACACGAAGGACTTCGGCATCCGCTTCTTCGATACCAATACGGGCACCCAGGGTATCGTCCACATGGTCGGTCCAGAGCAGGGTATCACCCAGCCCGGCACGACCATCGCGTGTGGCGACTCCCATACGGCCACCCACGGTGCCTTTGGCGCCATCGCCTTCGGCATCGGCACCACCCAGGTTCGCGATGTCCTCGCCACCCAGACGCTCGCCCTCAGCGCGCTCAAGGTTCGCCGCATCGAAGTCAACGGCCAGCTCTCCCCTGGCGTGTACGCCAAGGACGTCATCCTGCACATCATCCGAGTCCTCGGCGTCAACGGTGGCATTGGCTACGCTTACGAATACGCCGGGACGACCTTCGACGGCTTCTCCCTCGAGGAGCGCATGACGGTTTGTAACATGTCCATCGAAGGCGGCGCCCGCTGTGGTTACGTCAACCCGGACCAGAAGACTTTCGATTACATCAAGGGCAAGCCCTACGCACCGAAGGCCGCTGACTGGGATGCCGCAGTGGCACGCTGGGCTTCCTTCGCTTCTGACGCCGGCTGCCGTTACGACGACGTCGTTCAGTTCAACGCCGCGGAGATCCGTCCGACGGTCACTTGGGGCATCACCCCAGGGCAGGCGATCTTCATTGATGAAAAGATGCCGGCCCTCGAAAGCCTTAACGCCGCTGACCGCGCCACGGCCGAGGACGCCTACAAGCACATGAAATTGGCGCCTGATACCGCCATCAAGGGGACCAAAGTCGACGTCTGCTTCCTTGGCTCCTGCACCAACGGCCGCATCTCCGACCTCCGCGAGGTCGCCAAGTACCTCAAGGGCCGCAAGGTCAGCCCGAACGTCAAGGCGATCGTCGTCCCGGGCTCGCAGCTCACCGCCATCCAGGCCGTCCATGAAGGGCTTGATAAGATTTATATCGAAGCTGGTTTCGAATGGCGCGGCGCGGGTTGCTCGATGTGCCTGGCGATGAACCCCGACAAACTCGTGGGCGATCAGCTCTGCGCCAGCTCCTCGAATCGTAACTTCAAGGGCCGTCAAGGCTCCCAGACGGGCCGAACGATTCTCATGAGCCCGCTCATGGTCGCCGCCGCCGCCATCACCGGTCAAGTCACCGACGCCCGCGAAGTCTTTACGGTCTAATGGTCGCCTCCTCTGCAGTTCAGCGCGTGCTCGCCCGTGTCGCCCAAGGCGATGCCGTGCCAGCTGCCTGTGCTTCCGAGGGCTTGGCGTGGCAACAGGACGTCACGGTCGACGCCCACTATGACGGCAAACCCGTCTGCACCATGACGTTGCCTTGGGTCGTGGCCGGGCATGCCGTCCTTTTTGCCGATGAAACCGTCGCTGCCTCGGTTGCCCAAGAGCGCTTAGTTTCATTGGCCTCGGCCCTCGCCATGCCGGTCTGCATCATCCCCCGCGCCGCCTAATTCCCTTTCCCCTTAGATTCCCCTTCGCTCCCTTTTCATCCCCTTTTCAGCCCTCAATCTCGCAACCATGTCCCTCGCTAAAGTCACCCAAGTCAAAGGCCTCGCCCTCGCCGTGCCCGGCGACGACATCGATACCGACCGCATCATCCCCGCCCGCTTCCTGCGTTGCGTGACCTTTGATGGCCTCGGTGAACATGCCTTCCGCGACGAGCGGACCGGCCCCGACGGCCTCGAGCGCCCGCACCCAATGAACTCCGCCCAGGCCGCACGCATCGCCGCTGCCAAGCAGGGCGTCATGGTCGTCGGCTTCAACTTTGGTTGTGGGAGCTCCCGTGAGCATGCCCCCCAGTCGCTTTGGCGTTTTGGTTTTACGGCCTTCGTCGGGGGCAGCTTTGCCGAAATCTTCTTCGGTAACTCCACCACGCTCGGCGTCCCTTGCCTGACGCTCTCCAAGGACGACCTCGCCGAGTGCGACGCGTTTGTGCGCGCAAACCCGGAGGTTGAAGTCACGGTGGACGTCCAGAATTTGGTCGTCACTGCTGGTGCCAAGTCTTGGAAGGCCAGCATCGCTGCTTCCGCCCGTGACGGCCTCATTAATGGCAAGTGGGATCCGATCGCCGACCTCTTAGAAGGTGCCCCGGCCGTTGATCAGACCGCAGGGACGCTCGCTTACGTCGTCGGTAAGTAAGTCGGCACGTGCGCCCATGAAAAAGGCCGCCGTCTGGCGGCCTTTTTGTTTTAGAAGCCGAAGAGCTTCTGGATATCCCGCACCGAGTCCTTATGCTCAGCGGGCGTGTTCTGTTCCCAGCGCTTAAGGTAGTCCTTGAACGACTCGTCTTTCGGCCGGGCCGTGGCGTTGAGCCAGCGGAAGGCCGCCCACCGCGTGGGCTTTTCCTCGAGATACTTGAGTAGGAAGAGGGCGACGGCGCCGTTGAGTTCACGGTCCGTCGGCGTGGCACGGAACTCGGCTTCATGGTCGCGGTAGAACTTGGGTAGGCCCTTCTGTTCGGCCTCCGCCTTGTAGGTGCGCTTCGCGACGGTATCGTCGGCGTAGCTCCGCAGTGAGGGGGCATAGCTGGCCCAGTTTGGGTAGGGTGGGGCGGTCTTCCAGATCACGGCCATCGCCCGGAGGCAGAAGACCGAGGAAGTCTCGCAAACCGATTCCTCGAACCAGAGATTCTCCCGGGGGCCGTCACGGAAGCCGCAGTGGATATGGCACAGCTCGTGCGCAAACTGATAGGCGTATTGGCTCCAGAACGTCTTGCGCGTGTCGAGGCGGACGACGATTTCCTTACGATCGTTGCGTTGGAAGAGGGTGATCGGCCCCTTGTCGCCTTTGACGACCACGACATTCTCAAAGGGCAGGCCTGGCGCCCATTTCTGTAGTTCCGCGCCAGCGGAAAGGCAGACCTTGGCGACATCTTTTTCGCTGGCCTCAAAACCATCCGCGACGATACGGATAGGGTGCGGAGCAGGTTCAGCGGCGACTAGGAGCGACGCCGAGAGCAGCAGGAGGAAGGCCGCGGCACGCATCGGCTTACTTGGCTGGGGCGGCTGGGATGAGTGGGAAGGACCACTTCTCGCGCGTGAGGATCTCGTTGTGTAGCTTGCAGATGACTTCCTTGCCCCCTTCAGCGAGTTCGGTGGACATGATGGCTGGCGAGGCTGGTCCGCTGTTCTTCGGATAGTTGACGGAGAGGCTCTTCACGTTGACGGGTTGGCCGTTGACGCGAGGCATACCAATCCGGACTTCGAGTTTGGGGAGGTCGGCGATGACCACTTTCTTGCCGCCGTAAATTTCGATGAAGGCCGAGTGCCGGCCCCAGAACTTAAGGGTGCGGCCGGGGAACTTGAGGGACGTGATGAAGACCGTTTGGCTCGAAGATTTCTCGGTTAGGAAAGCGCCCACCCACGTCCACTCCTTGCCGTCCTTATCCTTTTCGTAAGTTAGCTTGCGGATGGCGTAGGTATAGGTGCCAGCCTTCCAGGCGAAGGGTCGACGGCCCGAGGCGAAGTCGCCTTCGTAACCGGCCGCTTCGGTCAATCCGTTGAGCGCCGGGCGCACAAAGGAAGTATCGAGGTCTTTATTGCCCCAGCGGGAGAAGATCGCGCCCTTGCCCTTATGGTAGTCGCCTTGGGGGCTGGCGTCAGAGACAGGGTTGCCGCCGATGTTGCTCTGGATGCCGCCGTAGAAGTTGGTGTCATTCAATTGGCCGAGCCCGATGGGGGCGATGTAGAGGTTGAGCTTGGATGGGTCGACGTCGTCGCTGATCGTCACGTCGATTTCGAGTGATTCGAAGTCGGCCGTCTCGGGCATCGTCCACCAGAGGTTCACCATGTGCCATGGCAGCTTGGTTTTCTCGCTGGGCAGCGGGCGTTCTACGGGCGTGGCGGTGATGACCTTAGGCTTAGCCTCATCGGCGCCGAAAAGGGCGGTAGCGGCCAGCAGGAGGCAATAGGCGAGGGGGCGCATGGGGATGAGCCGAAACTAGACCGCTCCTAGTCGTTGACCAGCCGTATAACTGACCGAAATAAGTCGATTGGCTTGCCCACCAACGAAGAGGGCCGCCTTGCGGCGGCCCTTTTAGAAGGTCGGAGCGGGGATGCTTAGTTGAAGTTAACGCCGTCGGCGTCCTTCGTCACCGTGATCATCTCGATAATGCACCAGATTGGGTTGGCGATCAGGCCGAGTCCGCACGCGACGATCAAGCCAAGCTTGATAAAGCCATGCTTCTTGTGACCGGAATAGAAGTTATGGATTCCCAAACTTCCGAGGAAGAAGGCGAGGAGGATGTAGGCAATGCGGCTTTTAGGGGCAGTGGAGGTGGGGGCGGTTTCGGTCATGGTATTTGTGGGTTTGGTTGGGAAAAGTTTTACTTAAAGTCGACGCCGTTGGCATCCTTCGTGACGGTGATGGCTTCGATGATAGCCCAAATCCAGGTGGCGATGCCGCCGATGCCGCAGGTTACGATGGTGATGACCAATTGAATTACGCC
Source organism: uncultured Opitutia bacterium (assembly GCA_903919185.1). GTDB lineage: Bacteria > Verrucomicrobiota > Verrucomicrobiia > Opitutales > UBA953 > UBA953. The sequence goes on from CAIXHF010000064.1 coordinate 13,841, forward strand.
CCTGCTGGTGTAGCCGGCAAAGAAGTTATGGATGCCGAGATGTCCTAGAAAGATTGCCAAGAGGATGAAGGCGATGCGGTCTTTGGCGTTCGGGTTACCTTGTGCGGGCATCGGGTAGGACGGCACGGCACTCGGCGGGGTTGGGAGGCCAGCACCGAGCGATGACTGCTGGAGGGGTACCCAGCTGGACATACCCGTCGTCCAGACCAAGGTGTCGATGGAGATTTGGCCGCTGGTCAGTAAGCCACGGATGGTCGCTTCATCGATTGGGCCCATTCGGTTCGAACCTTGTTGGTAGTACCACATGCGGGAGACAGTGCTTCTCCGGTTTGATAACACAAAATAAAAAAGGGCCTTTTAGGGCCTTTTAGGTGACGATTCAGCGACGTGCCTTACCCGCGCCAGACGCGGAGCAGGGCGTCAGCCATGTCCGAGGGGGTTTCCGCGACGGAGATACCGCACTCGCGGAAGATCTTGATCTTGGCTTCCGCCGTATCTTCGGCGCCACCGATGACGGCACCAGCGTGGCCCATACGACGACCAGCGGGAGCCGTGGCACCCGCGATGAAGCCAGCGACGGGCTTCTTGCAGTTGGCCTTGATCCAGCGAGCGGCTTCGACCTCAGCGTTACCGCCGATTTCGCCGATCATGATAATGGCTTCGGTTTCCGGGTCTTCATTGAAGAGCTTGATGACGTCGAGGTGGGACGTGCCATTGACGGGGTCGCCGCCGATGCCGACGCAGGTCGACTGGCCATGGCCCTTGCTGGTCAGCTGCCAGACGGCTTCGTAGGTCAAGGTGCCCGAGCGAGAGACGACGCCGACCTTACCACGCTTGTGGATATAGCCAGGGGCGATGCCGATGCGGCAGCCACCGTGCGACTTATCGCCGCGACCAGGGGTCACGAGGCCCGGGCAGTTCGGCCCGATGAGGCGCGTGCGCTTGCCCAGCATGGCCCGCTTGGCGCGGATCATGTCGCGGACTGGAATGCCTTCGGTGATGGCCACCGCGAGGTCGAGGTCGGCCTCGACGCATTCGAGGATCGCATCGGCCGCGAAGGGCGGGGGGACGAAGATGGCGGACACCGTGGCGCCCGTCTGCTTGGCGGCTTCGGCCACCGTATTAAAAATAGGCACCTTGACGCCGTTGTGTTCGAAAGTCTGGCCACCCTTACCGGGCGTGACGCCGGCGACGACTTGGGAGCCGTAGTCGATGGACAGGCGTGCGTGGCGGGCACCGAAGTCACCGGTGATGCCTTGGACTAGGATACGGGTCTTTTCGTGGACGAGAATGGACATGTGAAAGGAAGCGCGGGGTTACTTGTTGTTGACGAGCTTCACGATCTTTTGGGCCGCGTCGGCCATCGTGTCACCCGAGACAATCGTCAGGCCACTGGCGGCCAAGGTGGCCTTGCCGGCTTCGACGTTGTTGCCTTCGAGGCGGACGACGAGGGGGAGCTGGAGGCCCGTTTCCTTGACGGCTTCCACGATGCCCGTCGCGATGACATTACAGTCCATAATGCCGCCGAAGATATTAACCAAGATGCCCTTCACATTGGGGTCGCCCAAAATGATTTTAAACGCCGCGGTTACCTGGTCCTTGGTCGCGCCGCCACCGACGTCGAGGAAGTTAGCGGGGCTGCCACCGAAGTGCTGGATGATGTCCATCGTGGACATCGCGAGACCGGCGCCGTTGACGAGACAGGCGATGTTGCCGTCGAGGGCGATGTAGGAGAGGCCGAACTTCGATGCCTCGATTTCCTTGGCGTCCTCTTCGTTGAGGTCGCGGAGGGCCACGACGTCGGGGTGACGGAAGAGCGCGTTGTCATCGAAGGACACCTTAGCGTCGAGTGCGAGGAGCTTACCTTCGGCGGTGACGAGCAGGGGGTTGACCTCAACCATGGCGCAATCCTTATCCCAGTAGAACTGGTAGAGCTTGGTGACGAGCGTCACGCACTGCTTGAACAGCTCGCCGGTGAAGCCGAGGCTGAAGGCGATTTGACGGGCCTGGAAGGCCTGTAGACCGACGGCCGGGTCGACGTGAACTTTGAAGATTTTCTCGGGGTTCGCATGGGCGACGTGCTCGATTTCCATACCGCCTTCGGTCGAGGCTACGATGACGGGGTTGGACGTGGCGCGGTCGAGGAGGATGGCGAGGTAGTACTCGTCATCACGGCCGTCGGGGCGCTTGCCGAGGTTGGCCGCTTCGGTGAAGTAGATCGTCTGGACCTTACGGCCGGCGTCGCCCGTCTGGGCGGTCACAAGCGTGTTGCCGAGCATCGCCTGCGCGTTCTCAACGGCCTTTTCCTTGGTGGGTGAGAACTTCACGCCGCCTTTGAAGCCGTTGGTGAAAGTACCCTTACCGCGGCCGCCCGCATGGATCTGGGACTTCACCATGATGCCGCCCGCGGTATTGAGCTGGGCGATGGCCGCGTCGAACTCGCCGACAGACGAGACCGCGACGCCCTTAGGGACCGCGACGCCGAACTTCTCGAAGAGTTGTTTGGCCTGGTATTCGTGAATATTCATTAAAGAAAAAAGTCGGTCGGGCGCAGGGCTTAGCCCTTGAGTTCCGCTTCCTTCTTCTTCAGGTGCGTCTCGATATCGACGATGGCCTTGTCGGTGTTCGTCTGAATCTCCTTTTCAGAGCGCTTCAGTTCATCCTCGGTGACGAGTTTATCCTTGGAGCCCTTCTTGAGGACTTCGAGGACGTCGCGACGGGCATTGCGGACGCGGACCTTGCCTTCTTCCGCGAGCTGGGTCGCCTTCTTGGCGAGCTCGAGGCGGCGTTCACCCGAGAGGGTGGGGACAGGGCAACGGAGGAAGCTGCCTTGGGAGACGGGGTTGATGCCGATGTTAGCGGCGAGGATGGCCTTACGAATGTCGTCGATGGCGGCCTTGTCGAAGGGCTGAACCACGATGGACTGGGCGTCGGGGGTCGTGATCGCGGACATGTCCTTGAGGCGCTGGGTCATGCCGTAGGCCTCGATGTGCACTTGGATGTTCTCGACCATCATGGGCGAGGCTTTGCCGGTGTGGAGCGTGCTGAATTCGTGTTGGGTCCAATCGACGGCCTTCTTCATGTTGGCGGCGCCGTCGGCGATGATGCGTTTGATGTCCATAATGGGTATTTTAGTTGTGTGAAAGGTTAGCGTTAGGCGACCAGCGTGCCGATAGGCTGGCCGAGTACCGCTTTACGGACGGCGCCCTTGTCGGCCATCGAGAAGACGATGATCGGGAGCTTGTTAGCTTCGCAGAGCGAGAAGGCTTCCGCATCCATCACGCCGAGGCGCTTGGTGAGGGCCTCAGCGTGCGAGACCTTCTTATAGCGTTTAGCGTCCTTGTGTTTCATCGGGTCCTTATCATAGACGCCATCGACCTTGGTGGCTTTGAGGATGGCGTCGGCACCGATCTCGTTCGCACGCAGGGCAGCGGCGTAGTCGGTCGTGCAGTACGGGTTGCCCGTGCCAGCGACGAAGATGACGATGCGGCCACGCGAGAGGTGGCGCGTGGCGCGGCGCTGGATGAAAGGTTCCGCGATGCGATCCATCGGGATGGCGGTCATGACGCGCACTTCGAGGCCGGCCTTCTCGAGGCGGTCCATGAGGGCGAGGCCGTTGATGACCGTGGAGAGCATGCCCATATTGTCGCCCGTCGTGCGGTCAGTGCCATTGGCGCGGGCCCCGGCGAGGCCACGGAAGATATTGCCGCCACCGACGACGACGGCGACCTGCACGCCGAGGGAGCGGATGGACTTTAACTCCACAGCCAAGCGGTCGAGGACGTCGCTGTCGATGGATTGACCGGTCTCGTCGTTTCGGAGGGCCTCACCGCTGATCTTGAGGACGATCCGGCGATACTTCGGCTTTACTGAGGAAGTAGTAGGCATATAGGGGAGATGAACGAGGACCCTGCTTCCGTCAACCTCGCCTTGTCTCGCTTGACTCCCGTTGGAGAAATTGACTTAACTCGCCCCCTGCAGTCCGATGGTGTAATGGTAGCACAGGAGTTTTTGGTACTCCTTGTCTAGGTTCGAATCCTAGTCGGACTAGCAATTTTTGCCGCCCTTCTTTGGGAGTAACCGGCGTGCCTAGAAAACGACGAACCCCGGGGGTGCCGGGGTTCGGTGGGCGGGCTGGCGGTCGGCTTAGGCGCGACCGAGGTACTCTTTGTTCTCGGTGCTGACCTTGATCTTCTCGCCCTGCTTGATGAAGAGCGGGACGTTGACCTGGAGGCCGTTTTCGCAGGTGACCGTCTTCTGGACGTTGCCGGCGGTGTCGCCCTTGACGGCGGGTGGGGCTTCGAGGACTTCGACGATGACGGAAGGGGGGAGGTCGACGGTGATGGGCTTATCTTCAACGAAGAGGACCATGTAGGTGGTGCCGGAAACCAGGAACTCCTTGGAATCCGCGAGGGAAGCGGCCGAGATGTAGAATTCCTCGTTGGTGTTGGTGTCGACGAAGACGTAACTACCGTCGGCTTCATAGGACATTTCGAGGGACTTGATGGAGTTATCGAAGACGTCGAAGCTGACGCCGATGCCGCAACGGACCGGGATCTTGGCGCCGGTCTTGATCGAGCGGAGTTCCATCTGGACGTAGGACGCGTTGTTCGGGGGGGTGCGAACGAGGCATTCGAGAACGATGCAGAGCTCACCGTTGTAGCTCATGATGTTCTTCTTCTTGATGCGATTGACGGGAAGGGAAGCCATGGGAGTAAAGGCGAAGACAAGCCGTCCCGCTCGCCACGGTCAAGCCGGACTTGCCCGCGGGAGGGTCGGAAGGGCTGAAATAAGGGATTATTCGCCTCGGCCAACCTTTTCGGTCACGGCCGGGGTTCCGTCTGCGCGACGGTAGTTCACTTTGAGGGCGTCCAACCGCTTGAGGTGGGCATCCAGCCGGGGCTGAAATTCGGCCCAAGAGCGGCCCGTATTCTCTGACCAGGCCACTTCAGCCAAGGCACAGGCCCGGGGGAAGGCCATGTATTCCTGCTTGGCCGGGTTGTAAATGTATTCCCCCCAAAGCTGGGCTTGGCAGCCGAGTACCAGCTTACGTTGGGCTTCGGTGAACTTCGGCGGGATGGGTTCGAAGCTGTAGACCTTCTCGACGGACAGGAGGCCGCCGATGTTGTCGAAGGCCGGGTTTTCAGGGTGCTTTCCTTGGCCGTAGTCGAAGTAGGTGTGGGAGGTCGGTGACATCACGATATTGTTGCCGTTGTCGGCGGCCAGCTGCGCCCACTTCCAGTCGCGCCAAACCATCATCGTGGCGGTCTTGGAGAGGCCGCCTTCTTGGATTTCGTCCCAGCCGATGAGCCGCTTGCCGCGCTTGGTGAGGAGCTTCTCAACGCGGGCCACAAAGTAGGATTGCAGTTCATGGGCGCCTTGGAGTTTTTCCTTGGCCATGACTTCCTTGGCGAAGGGAGACTTATTCCACTGGTCCTTGGGCGATTCGTCGCCGCCGATATGGAAGAAGGCGTTGGGGAAGATCGGGCAGAGTTCCGCGAAGACATCATCAATAAAGGCGAAGGTTTCTTCCTTCGGGGCGAAAGTGTAGTATTTCACGCCCCAGCTAGTGGCCACCTTCGGGCTGTAGCCCGGGATGTCGGTGTTGCCGAGGTTGGGGTAGGCAGCGATGGCCGCAGCGGCGTGGCCGGGCATCTCAATTTCAGGCACGACGTTGATGTGCAGTTGGGTGGCGTAGGCCACGACTTCCTTGAGGTCTTCCTGCGTGTAGAAGCCCGCGTAGGGTTTGCCGTCGGGCTTACTGCGATTGCCCATGGTGGGCGAGGCGTCGCGCTTGGAGCCTACTTCGGTGAGCTTGGGGTACTTCTTGATTTCAACGCGCCAACCTTGGTCTTCGGTGAGGTGCCAATGCAGCGTGTTCAGCTTGTGTAGGGCCATGAGGTCGAGCATGCGAATAATCTGGGCCTTGCCCATGATGTGGCGGCCGTCGTCAATCATTAGCCCGCGCCACGCGAAGCGCGGCTTGTCCATTACATCGCCTGGAGGGACGTAGGTGCCGCCGTCGTTGCCGGTGTAGGCGAGCTGTTGCAAGGAAACGATGCCGTAGAAAGCGCCAGCCTCGGTGCGGGCGTGGATGCGGACGGGTTGCCCGGGGTGGGCCTCGATAACGTAGCCTTCGTCGCCGACTTCAAAGCCGCGGATCGGCCCCGTGGCCTTAACGAGTTGGACCGTCGTCGTTCCGCCCGTACCGAGCTGAGCGCGAAGCCGCTCGGCCGTCGCGGCAAAGGCGGGGTCGGCTTCAACCTTAGCGCCGCGAATATTCGTTGCGGGGGCGTCCATGATTTGGGCCACCCGGACCGGCTTGGGTAAAATCGGGCCGGCGAGGCAAGCCGCCGTGAGGAGGAACGAAGCGAAGAAGGGGAGTCGCATGGGGATAGGTATTTATCTCCCTGCGGCTAACCGTTGTCGAGCGACCTAATCGCCCAGTTTCACTCTATAGTCCCGGAGGCTTACTCCAGTGTGAAGAGCGTCCCGCCGATGCTGTTGATGGTCAGCGTTGCGGTTGTTCCAGCGGCGGCCGCTTGGGCGGTGGCCGCGTCGGCGCCTTCAATGGTCGAGCCAGCGCTAGCCGTGACAGTTCGGGCCACCAAGAGATCGCGAAAGGCGCCATAGAAGCGCTGCAACTCGGCCTTGGACTTGACGGTCATTTCCACGGTCTTGGCGTGGGTGGTCGTTGGGTAGCTCTTCACCACCAGCCCGGAAGTGGTCGACTGGGTCAGGTTATTGACCTGTGTTTCGATCGCACCGAAGGGGCCGGGGATGGGGAGCTTGCTGGCGGCTGCCGGGTCGAGGCCGCGGTTCTGGGAGTTAGCCGTGCTAGCGCGGTTGGCGCGGTCAGCGACATCTGCCGAGCCTGGGGGGCGGGCGTAGTAGATGCGCAGCTGCTGGTTGGAGTTCTGCATGTCGACCACGACTTCGCTCACAATGTAGGCTCCCGTCGTGTATTCTTGGAAGGAGACGGAGACGACGTGATCGGCGCGGCCATAGAAGCTCATGTCCGTCCCTTTGACCTCGATGCCGAAGAAGCCTTGGTTGGGGAAGGCTTTCTTCTTCATGGTCATGGCATCGGCTGTCGGGGCGAGGCAGAGGGCGGCGACTAGGGTCAAGGCAGAGCAGGGGAGTCTCATGGCGTTCATTCTTTACCCCCACGAAAGCGCTGGCAAGATTTCATCCAATGCTGAGCTGCCAAAACCTCACCGTCCAGGCGGGTACGGATGGACCCGTCATCCTCGACAGCGCCAATGCCCGGTTCCTGCCGCGTGGCCTGAATGCCGTCATCGGGCCTTCGGGCTGCGGTAAGACGACCTTAATGAAGGCCATCTTGGGTATCTTGCCTTCGACGGGTGAGGCCAGCCTAGCGGGCCAGCCGATTAGTTGTACCGAAGACTTGGTGGGTAAGGTCGGGTTCGCCCCACAGTTTACCGCTGCCCAGGCTCAGCTGACCGTCAAGGAATCCCTCGACTACGCCTTGCGGCTGGCCGTTCCGTCTGCGGCCGAGCGTCACCGCCGGCTCGAGTCCGTGCTCGGGGTGACCGGCCTCTCGCCGCACCGCGACAAACGCGTCTCCTCATTGTCGGGTGGGCAGTTGCGCCGCTTATCGCTCGGCATTGAGCTGACGCTGGATCCGCCCTGCATGGTCTGCGACGAAGTGACTTCGGGGCTCGACCCGCAGTCGGAGGATCAGATTCTCGCGCTGTTGCGCCAACTCGTCGTCGCAGGTGGGAAGAGCTTCGTTTGCATCATCCACAACCTCGGCAAACTTAACCTGTTCGACTGGGTGACGGTTGTCTACCAAGGAGACGTGGTCTTCCAAGGTTCGCCCTCCGCACTCTTGGATTACTTCGGCATCCCGGATGGCTTGCGTCTCTATGAAGTGCTGAATACGCAGGATTTAGCCTACTGGCGGGACCGTTGGGAGATTCATCAGGCGGAACACGCGGGTGAATTCGAGGCCGCCGCTGCCGCGGTGGTGAGCGAGGTAGCTCCCGTGGAAAGTCTGCCCGAACCGGCAGTCCCCGGTGGCATCTCGCAATTCTTTACTTTGTTGGCCCGGCGGTTCCGGCTGTTCTTCCGTGACACCGGCTACCTCGGCCTGACCTTGGCAATTACCTTCGGCTTCCCGCTGCTGGTCATTATTTTCAATCTCAGCGGTGAATGGAATATCCTGAAGGAGCCGCTCGATAGTAACGTGGCGTCCATCAAGGAAGTGCAGACGGCGCTGCGCGTCCAGATTTCCAATGCCCAGGTCGCTTCCATGGCCGCGGGGTTGGTGATGTTCCAAGTCATCCTGCTGACGCTCATGGGCGCCAATAACGGCGGCCGCGAGATCTCCGCGGAACGTATCCTCTACGAGAAGGAACGCATGACCGGGTTGCGCCCGTGGTCCTATGCTTTCTCGAAGATCTTCTTCGTGTCCTGCATCGCCATCTTCCAAGGCGCTTGGATGTGCTTCTTCGTGAAGATGATTTGCCAGTTCCCCGGCCCTTGGGCGCCGCAGCTCGCCGTTTTGGCCGCTAGTTGCGTTTCGATGTCGGTCGTCTGCCTCGGCTTTTCGGCCTTACTTACCTCCCCGGAGAAATCCTCCCTCCTTTCCATCTACCTGGTCGGCTTCCAATTGCCCCTGTCCGGGGTCGTCTTGGCCCTACCCAAGGCCCTTACCTGGGTCTGCCGCCCGTTCATTAATTCTTACTGGGGTTGGTCGGGCTATATGACGTCTATGACCAAATCTGGCATCTGGACGGCCTACGAACGGAGCCTGCCGGACCTCACCGCCTCGGTGGCATCCAATGAAATCGCCGTGTTTGTGCTCCTAATTCAGGGGCTGGTGGGCGTGTGCATGGTCGTCGTGGGTTGCCAGCAAAAGCGCTGGAACTAATCCCCCGCCTGCTCTATGATTCTTACTAGCCCGGTGCCCCTAAGCGTTCCCTATGTCTAAAGTTAACCCTCTTTTCTTCGCCCTTGGTATCCCTGTGTTGGTGATTGTGGTCCTGATGGCCATCGTCATCCCCCGCTTCGCGGGCGGCGGCAAGTTCACGGATCTCTCCCCGTTTTCCGTCGACGATTACCGCAAGGATTGGCCGACGCTGCAGGGCAACGTCTACCGCTTTGACTGCCAGATCGAGAAGCAGCTCGCTTACGAAGAAGGCCGGGGCCGCGTCCTCGCCGTCAAGCCAACCGACGTCACTCACGGTTCCGGGCGCGTCCCGCTTTTCGTCCCCCTTTCGGCTGGCGAGACCTTCGAGGTCGGCCAGCGCTTCAAGTGCAAGGTGCGCGTAGTCCGTGACCTCCTTGTCGTTGAAGACCTCGAACGCTTTTGAACCCCACCATGCCTAAACTGCTTTGTTCCTTCCTCTGCTATGTCGCTTTCGCGACGCTGGCTATCGCGCAGGCTCCGCAGCCGGGGGCCGCGGTCTCGGGCGGTGGCGGTGGCGACTATCGTAGCTCGTCGGGTGAGGCCATGGGCGATCGCCTATTCGACGTGAACAGCGACTCCGTCGATATGGAGAACGGCTCCATGCAGTGGAAGGGGAAGACTTTTAACCTCGGTAACTCGCGCGCCATGCGCATGCGCTTTGAGCGCTACCTCGCTTCCCCAGCGGCTGGGGGCGATATGACCAAGTATATCGCGACGCTGACGCAGATCGAAAAGATTCTGGGACCTAATGTGGTCAATCAGAACAATATTTACGCCAGCCAGCAGGCGGCCTTTGATCTGCTCTTCGTGGCGGCCGAGCATGAGGTCGATGGTAATAACTGCCTAACTATCGCCACGCAGGTGAAGAAAATCTGGTCGATGCGCGCGGAGTTTCGCGACCTGAACATCAATAAGAATCAGTTGGAGACCCTGCGGAAGACGCAGGAGGGCGTCGTGGTTAACCGGGCTGAGCGCATGGAGGAAGCCAATGATTCTAAAGCCAATTCGCCGACGGCCGCTAGCGGCGGCAAGGTGACCTTGAACAAGACTTCCCAGGGCCAGACCGAGTTGGGCTATCGGGTGAAGGATGAACAGCGTACGCAGGCCGAAATCCTCGCCAAGAACGCTGAGATGATCGCGCTGGGCTTGAAGGCGCAGGTGGAGTTTCAGTCGCAGATGGTCGGCTTCTTGCTCGCCCGTCGCTACCGTCACTGCCTCATCTCCAGCGCCTTCTACCGCGTCCTCTTCAAGGGCGGTAATCAGAACATCAAGGTCGGCGCCAAGGAAGTGAAGGAGTTCTTCCCGGTCTCTGATTTCGTGCCGACGTTGGAATCGGTCGATACGTTGGCCCGCGAGGCCATGGGTGACGTCACCACGGGCATGCGTACCGTCGACGACCTCTACAAGCAGGGTGAACTCTACGGTGCTTTTGAGCGCCTTCAGGAAACCTACTTTCTCGGAGAATTCGAGCCGTCGGTGATGATGTATGAGCAGGTCAAGAAGCGCGAGATGCTCGACCTTTGGCGCGACCTCCGGGAACTGCAACGCCTCGGCGACGAGCGCGATCTCGC
>CAIXHF010000065.1 GCA_903919185.1 uncultured Opitutia bacterium
CGCCAACGCGGGGTCGCCGTGGTCTACACGACGCATAAAATGGATGAGGTCTTCCGTTTGGCCGACCGCATCTCTGTGCTCCGCGACGGTCAGTTGGTCTGCACCAAGGCCGCGATTGAGTTCACGCCCGCATCCCTCATTGCACACATGGTGGGCCGGGAGCTCTCGCAGGTCTTCCCGCCCGTCACCACAACGCCCGGCGAAGTCGTCCTCACAGTCGAGCAACTGACCTGCGCCCCTGCGTACCGAAACATCTCGTTCACACTGCGTCGTGGTGAAGTGCTTGGTCTCGCGGGACTCATGGGCGCTGGCCGCACCGAGGTCGTGAGCGCACTCTACGGACTTCAACCCGCCGACTCCGGTACGATTCGCCTGCACGGCAAACCCCTGGTCCTCACTTCGCCCGCTGACGGTTTAGCCGCCGGGATTGGAATGATCACCGAAGACCGCAAGGGCTCGGGCATCATCCCAGCCATGAGCTTCCAGCACAACCTGACCCTGTCAGCGCTCCGCCAATACTGCCGCGGGGCCGTCATCGATAGCTCCGCCGAAAAGGCCGTGACCCAACAGGCGACGGCCGACTTTGCGATCAAGGCCAGCGGGCCAACGCAGGTGATCAATGAACTCAGTGGCGGTAATCAACAAAAGGTTCTGCTCGCCCGCGCCTTGCTGGCCGCGCCCGAAGTCCTGATTCTCGACGAACCCACCCGCGGAATCGATATCGGCGCGAAGGCCGAAATCTACGCCCTCATCGGACGGCTCTCCGCCCAAGGCACGGCCGTGCTCCTGGTTTCATCTGAGCTCCCCGAAATCCTTTCCCTCACTCACCGTATCCTTGTCCTCCGCCAAGGGGAACACTCCGCTGAACTCGACCCACGTCAGACTAACCAGGAGGAAATCCTCCGCCACGCCATGCCCCAATGAACGCTACCCGCACCCTTCACCTCGATCGCAATTTCCTTAACCGCTACGGCATCTTGATTGCGCTCGTTGCCCTCGCCGGCGTGCTCTCCGTGACGACCGATAGTTTCGCCACGGCATCGAACCTCACCAACGTTGCCCGCCAAGTCTCCATCAACGGCATCCTCGCCGTGGGCGTGACCTTTGTCCTCCTGACTGGCGGCGTGGACCTTTCTCTCGGCTCCGTCGTCGCACTCAGCGGCGTAGTCTGCGCCCTCTACGCCCATCCTGGCGAATACCCACTCGCCGTGCCCCTCTCGATGGGCCTAATCACGGGCGCCCTCTGCGGTCTGCTTAACGGAGTGCTCGTGACCCGCGGAGGTATTGCACCGTTCATTGTGACGTTGGGTATGATGACGATGGCCCGTGGACTGGCGTTGATCTTCAGCGGCGGCAAACCGGTCGCAGATATGACACCGGCCTTAACCAACCTCGCTGGTGACTGGGGGCCTCTGCCGATTCCAGTCCTCTGCTTCGCCGTGGTCGCTCTCCTCGCTTGGCTCTTCCTCGGACGACTCCGTCTCGGGCGTCACCTCTATGCGGTGGGCGGCAACGAGCAGGCCGCCCGTGCAGCCGGCGTCTCGGTCACCAAGGTCAAACTCTTCGCCTATGGTATCTGTGGTTTGCTCACGGGCTTAGCCGGGGTCGTCCTCGCCGCTCGGATCACCACCGGACAGCCCAACGCCGGCCAAGCCTACGAACTCGACGCCATCGCC